>JBIKIB010000065.1:0-13155 GCA_044361845.1 Chitinophagaceae bacterium
GGGATTGGCATATCGGCCGTCATCACCAATATGCAGGATTATTATGCGCAACCTTGTGCGGAGACCGTTGTGGCAGGGATCCTGGCCCTTTACCGAGGAATCGATGTGCTCACCGACCACAAAAATCATGGGCGATGGGTAGGTCATACCATACGAACAGACCTGCGTTTGCTGAATGGCAGGAATGTCATCATACTGGGATATGGTCATATTGGAAAAAGAGTGTCAGCCATCCTGAAAGGGTTCAATTGCAGCATAAGCATATTTGCCCGCAATGCTCCCGAGGCTGTCATCCGGACGACCGAACAGCTGTTGCAAGAGATCGGCAAAGCAGACATCGTCATCGGTTGCCTGCCTGGGACGGAAGATACAAAAGGGATGTTCAGCCGTGAGATGATCGGGGCACTGGCTCCGGGTGCTCTTTTTTGCAATGTAGGACGTGGCAACCTGTTGGCCGATGAGGAATTTTTGCTTTCCAGGATACGCGAAGGGAGCATAGGAGGAGCTGTGCTCGACGTGACCTCGCTCGAGCCGATTCCGGAAGGACATCCACTCTGGGATTGTCCCAATCTTATCCTCAGCCAGCATACAGGAGGGGGAAGCGGGACGGAATATGAAGGCATAGCGGATTTTTTCCTGTACAACCTGGAACGCTATCGGGAGGGCCTCCCGTTGGAATGCCGGATCGATGTCAACAGAGGTTACTGAAATATAATTATATCAATCGTTGACCATGAGCATCGTGTCATTGGATTTCAAAGGTCAGAAAACGGAAGAATGTCATCGCTGATTCAATATAATGGATTAATCCATATCGTGCTGTTTTAAGGTGGAATCATTCCAAAGAACATGAAATACTTCATCAATCCACAATTTATCTGAGAGTTGCTTTTCGATGAGTCAGGTTCCGCTGAACAGGACATCTGATCTCATGGAATAGATTATAAATGAATGATCAAATGAAAAAAATCATGTTATCCATCTGGTCGCTAATCACTTTTTCGGTGAATGCTCAGCTGCTTGTTGACACGACCGACCGTATCGCTGACAGCATCAATATTCAGGACAGAAATTTTTCAAGTCGCAAACTGCCACGCCCCCTGGAATTGATGTCGACCCGGGGCATCGCAAGTTTCCCCTGGGTATCTTTTGATATCCTTCACTACGCGAGAAACCGGGAGGGCGGATTGTATGAGACAAGGGCTACGGTGACACCGAAAGGTGACTATCTGCTCATGTTTCCGGATGGCGGACACTATGGATCCGCCAAAGGGAAGAAGGTCAACGACATGCTGGCCATCCGATCCGTTGATAAGGGTAGGACATGGGGACCGGCTTCCGTTGCTTTTGACATTGATTATAACCAGCACGGATTCATCCCATTCATTCCGAAGGGTTCGAAACGCATCTATGCCTTTGGCACACAGCCGGTATTTTCCATGTACGACTTTGAGGGAGGCAAACAGGAAAATACACCCATCGGATATCGTTATTCCGACGACGACGGACATACCTGGTCGGAAGTGCGATTCATCCGTCCGAAGAACGATCCGGGTTTCTCCGGTATGTCTGTGATGCGGATGACAGAGACTCCGAAAGGTACCTGGATACTGGGTTCCCATGAGGCAGACTGGAGCTACAAGCCACTGATCACAAGGCAGTACATGCTTCGTTCGGAAGATAAGGGCATTACCTGGGAACTACTGCCGGGAAAACGACATGGAGGATGGCATGCGAAAGGTTTCGGACGGATGGATGAAGGTCGCCCGATCAGTATTGGAGCCGACAGTGTCATGGCGCTGCTCCGTACACCCGAAGGGCACCTCTGGCAGACCTTCAGTGGCGATGACGGAAAGAACTGGTCGGACCCCAAACCCACGGTATTGGTGCATCCCGATGCGCCGCCCATGTTATTCCCGCTGTCTGACGGGAAAACACTCATTGCTTTCCATCATAACAGGCATCACGACCTAGATTACAACGGTCTGAGTGGCTCTAAAAAAGAGATCATGATGGACAGGTCAGAGCTATGGTTCTCCTTGTCACGCGATGGTGGCAGAACCTGGTCCGAACCTCAGTTTTTTCTGGTGAATGCCCTCGCGGAAGCCTATGAACGGCATTTCAGGAATTACCAGTGTTCGTATATCGACGCATTTACCGATGACGGATGGCTTCATATTTTCATTCCCCATCGCTGGCAGCGTGTGCTCTATGCTCGTGTGCGAGAGAGCGACCTTTCCAGATTCCCGGTAAAACAGAAACTGCTCACCGGACAGTGACCATGACGATATATTCAAAGCATATGAAGATCAAAAACAAGTACATCAAAACCCGGATCCGATGAAGATCACAGGCATCACAACCAGACTGGTCAGGCGTTCTTCCGAACTTTGGTATGCCCCCAATCCCGTACCTGCGGGCTATCCGGCCTACTTTGAATTCCCCCTTACGACGATTCATACGGACGAGGGAATCGAGGGGTATACGATGGACTATGGTCCACTCGGGCAGGGCAGGGCTTCGGCCATTGCTACCCATGACATCTATCGTTACGATCTTATCGGGAAGAACCCGCTGAACCATGAGGAAATATGGCAGGCGATGCGCGTAAAACAGCGACATCTCTACAACTTCAGGGAAGCTATTTGGGGGAATCTCGACGTCGCTTTGTGGGACATAAAAGGGAAAAAAGCAGGCATGTCCATCGCAAAGTTGCTGGGGATGTACCGCGAAAAGGTGCCGGCATATTCAAGCTGTCCCCCGCAATCGGTCGGCACCCTTGAAGATGTGGCAGCACAGATCACTAAAAAAAAGGCTCAGGGATTCAAGGGCGTCAAATTGCAACTGTCCGGTGGCCCTGCACTGGACATCCCGAAATTGCGTAAAGCCAGGGAATTCGCCGGCCCAGACTTCCCGCTGATGCTGGATTCATCGGCAGTGCTGAGTTTTGCTGATGCATTGAAGATCGGTTATGAACTCGATGACCTGGGATATGAATGGTTTGAGGAGCCGATGCCTGATGCACATATCGTTCAATTGCGTAAGTTGTCCAATGCCATTCATACACCTGTATTGGCAGCGGAAACGGTCGGACTTTTCGAATTGCCGCACTACATGGTCGATGGAGCCGTGGACATCATCCGCGGCGATGTACATCATAAAAGTGGTATCACAGGTGTGATGAAGGCCATCGCGATGTGCGAAATGACCGGTTTCGGATTCGAGATCCATACGGCAGCAGCACCGCTGCTCGACGTGGCAAACCTACACGTGGCCTGCGCCACAAGGCTTTCGAATTTCGTGGAGTCGCATCACCCGATGTTCCGCTTCGGCCTCAAGAACGATCCCCTGGAGATCCATGAAGATGGATGTCAGCATTGTCCGGATGGTCCGGGACTGGGGGTCGAGATCGACTGGGACTGGATTGATGACCATACCGTGGAGGTCTTCCGGAACTGAGTCTCAGCTAAAATACCTTTACAGAAATAAGATAGATCCCCAATCATGCAGCCTAACCTTCAACACATGAAATACGCTTCATCTTGTCCATCTGTGTGTTGCCGTATTATACTACACTTTCATTGGACCACTTGGTCAGTTTGACAAAGAATCAAATATACATGCTATAGCATTCCGATCTCCCGAAGCCAGTTTCATCGTTGGCATATTCGATTGATGACCGGGTTGACGTTGAAAGCTTCCCAAAATCCGTAGCGCCTAAACCAATAAAGTACTACTTTGAAAAGGACGGCTTCACGATGCAATCATTTGATACTAAAAAAGTCATACGTCAAAATATACCTTCCAAGAGCTCATTCGAACTCTGTCCAATAAAGACCAAGTAAATATAAAGTCCCGCACATCGTACGAGACTTTATATTTATTTGGCAACATCGATCTTCACTTTCTTGTTCTTGATCCGTTCTTCCTTGATCAGCTGTAAAGTAGCACCCGCATTGGATTTTCGCACCGCTACAAAAGAAAAAAAGTCTTTGACTTCTATCAACCCGATATCGTCTTTTTTCAACCGACCCTTGTTTGTAAGAAATCCGACAATATCAATTTTGTTGACCTTGTCCTTCTTGCCTACACTCAAATATAACGTCGTCCAATCCGGCTTTGCCGGCAATGAAGCATGGGCAGACAATTCAATTTCTGTTGGTGCCGGATCGATGAATGCCGGGATTGTTTCGTTCGGACCAAGCAATAAAATTGCGGTTCCACTGGCTTCCATCCGTGCAGTGCGTCCGTTGCGATGGATAAAGGATTCCAGGGTATTGGGTAGTTGATAATGGACAATGTAGCGGATGTTTGGAATGTCCAGCCCACGCGCAGCAAGGTCAGTCGTTACTAAAAGATTTGAACTGCCATTTCTGAATTTGCACAGTGCAATGTCACGCTCCTGCTGCTCCATGGCTCCATGATAAAACACATTCACGATCCCCTTGTCTTTGAGAAAATGGCTGACTTGCTCCACAAATTCCCGTTGATTGCAGAACACAATGGTAGAACGATTGCCCAGCGTACAAATAAGATCAAAGAGCGTATTTGATTTGTCGGGGTCAGCGCTCCTGACCATTTGAACGGCCAAGGCTTGGGACTTCTCCCCTGTCAGGAAATTGATTTCTACAGGATTTTTCAAGCCGACAAAATCCGGTATTTCCACTGCCGCAGTCGCAGAAGTCAGGATGCGTTTCTTTAGCGCAGGCAGGGATTCTATGATAAATGACATTTCCGCTTCGAAACCCTGTTCGAGTGACTTATCAAATTCATCCAACACCAGGGTTTCGATATGACTTGTAACGATATTGCCTCGCCGGATATGGTCGGCAAGTCTGCCTGGGGTTCCAACAATCAGCGACGGAGCCTGCTTCAGGTTGTTTTCCTCTGTTTCCCTCAAGTGCCCCCCATAGCAACAAGTGATCTTGAAACCGGTGCCCATTTTCTTGAACACCTGTTCAATTTGCAAAGCAAGCTCACGAGATGATACGACGATCAATGCCTGACACACAGGCTTGGTTTTGTTCAACAATTTCGCAACAGGAAGCAAAAACGCCAGGGTCTTCCCTGAGCCGGTATCCGCTAACAATACCACGGAGTCAGTTGATGCATTGGCCTCCAATGACGCCTGTTGCATCTCATTCAAGGCCTTGATCTGTAAATTAGAGAGCGCATCTGCAATGGAAAAAGAAGTTGACTGCATGATATAAAAGTACGCCAATTCTGCTCCATGTCATTTTTATGCCTTGTAAACCACTTTACAGGGCAAGACAGACACAGGAGACCATGTTATTCCGCCATAGCAATAAACCTGAGAAATCCAGTGAAA
Organism: Chitinophagaceae bacterium; assembly: GCA_044361845.1. Lineage (GTDB taxonomy): Bacteria > Bacteroidota > Bacteroidia > Chitinophagales > Chitinophagaceae > Pollutibacter. The sequence continues at coordinate 5,330 of JBIKIB010000065.1, forward strand.
GTCATTATGATTGATGCGGACACTTCGGCAATAGTCTCGCTATGAAAGGCCGCGATGCTGCCAACCTTGAATGTGAGCAAACATCTTTTCCCGGTAGCGCTGCCGCTTCGACACAAACATACTTTTGGCGATGTAGCTTATTGTTAATTCTTTTATCGGGTAAAACACCATTACAATCGAATCAATGTGGCTGCTATTTCATCACGCAATTTGGGTGATACCTTTACTTCATCTGCAAATGTTTTCCATTGATTGACGGTATTGCTTATCTGCTCAATGGTTTCAGCCGCCTTTTTACTTTTAATGGATTTGCCAATAGTGAGCAAATCGTCTTTGGAAATATCAGTTCGTTTTCCGTTGATGCTTAAGGCATGCTGGCTCACCCATTTGTGTTTGGGTTGATAGGCGTGGCAAACATCATAGGCCGGTGCCAGCTCCCATTTTCCATCCTTTTTCAATCGGAAGGCGAAGTTCTTGGTATGATCATCACAGTTGCGCGCCAGCACATTGAACACCATTCTGCGAAACAACTGTTCCGCATCCGGATAGGGCAACTTCAGTTCCCGCATCGTTTGAAACAACTGTTCGTAACTGAAACTGGTTACGAGGTTGTAATCAAAATGCTTCATGGCGCAAAAGGTATGAATATGGTGTTTGGTCGTACCACCTTCCCGGTCAAAACGCTTGGTCATGAAATGAGCCCTTCCGTTTTCTTCCAATAATCTGGAAGGCATCATATCTATGCCGCAAGCCACAGCCATATTGCCATACGCCATTTCCACCCGGCCGTAACCCTTGCTTGCTCCCAACTGCACATCACTCACACCATCCAGCTTTATGAGCCAATGTTCAAAGCCTTTGGGTGCATTGGTTTGACCTGATTTCACATCGCCTGTTTTCTCGTTGTATGCAATCACCGCCTTGGGTCTTGCACCACCGGCAGATGTGCCAATGCGCAATATTTCCAGAATGGCTTTTTCTTCGTCTTCCTGCAGGTTGGTTACGAATGTTTCCTTTTTAGTGAGCATTTTCCGGGCCATGTCCACCAGGCTATCTATTTCTACCGAAAACGTTCTTTTGCTTTCCTTTAAGGTGGTTGGTTCAAACTCCAGGGCGCCCATGCCGCGGGTGCCAATGAAGCACAAGGTTTCAACTGGATTCATACTATCCAGCGGACGACCTTGCTGCGCCAACCACAAGTTGATGAGTTCATTACCGTACCGGTCTGGCAGCATATCTGCCAATAAGCCGGGTAAGCCTTTGAACGTATCTAAGGCGGGATCTGCCTTTTTCCGCAAGGCGGGGAAACTGAAACTGCTTTTGTTTGTAATCACCGGCATTTGTAAGGGAGCCAATTCCCACCCTTTACGCTTGAATGCAGCATCATATTCAAAAGTGGCATAGCCGGTAGCAGCATCCCAGGCTACCGCACCCACTAATTCGCCCCATATTTTTACAAATGCCGTATTCATGGTTTACCAATCTGATTTTTCAGGGTCCTGCGTTGGGGCATTTCTTGCTCTTTTGCGCTTTTCCTGCTCTGCTTTGGCCAATGCCAGCGGACTGATGCGCTGCTCCACTTCAAAGGCATCCATCACCTGCAGTTGATCCAGCACCCGAAGCACCTGTAAAAGGGTGGCCAGGGTAACCGTTTCACCCCGCTCCAGTAAACTGAGGGTGGATCGGCTTATGCCCGCATCATGCGACAAGGCCTCCTGGGTTTTGTTTTGTTCCAGCCGGTGATGCTTTACAAAGACCCCGATCCGTGAAGCCAAGGCCTGATCACTCATCGAGTGCCACTGTACGAATGATTTATCAGTCAAAATATCCCATATTAGCTATTTGCGAATTATATCTCATGCAAATGTAAGAATTATCAGAAGTCACTTACGGAAAAAATTAAAAAAATCGACAATCATGAATGCTTTACCACTCATTATGAGATTAAAATAGATATTATGAATGATAAATCATGCAAGAAATTTATGCATTCTTTTGCCAGAAGAACCATAGTGACCAAGATGACTTAGCCCATCCAGCAATGTTTTCTGCGCTGGCTGTAATGTGGATTTTCTTCCATTCGATTTTCGGATCGGCGTTGATTCGGCTGCGTATTCCGGAAAAAAGAAGCACTGAATCCGTTTTAAAGTAAGCCAGTGATTCCGGCCCTAACGGAGTACCCCACATGGGTGTGAATTGTGGTCATTGGCGAAAGCTTCAGCATTGATTCTTTGCGATGTTTTCTGAAGATTCTCCCAATAGTTTAAGGATCAAAGATTTTCTGACGAATTTTTATCCACCAATACAGAAGCGATAAAGGTTGACAGGCATCATCTCAACATGGCGCTGGTCAGGCTGATAGACAATTTGCAAGACGGAGAAGTGATGTAAGCCAGCACATTTGTGCTTGATATCATGATACAGGGAATTTATCAGAAACCCTCACATAAGTCGGGTTAGATCCCATCCGGAACCTACGGTGGTGGTGAGGCGCAGAGAACACATCGCAGAATGCCCACGGGGCCTTGCTGTTGATCCATCAGCAAAGGATCAATAAATTTCCAATTTATGTTCCTGTCAAAAAAATGGGAAGGACCATATTCTTCAAATGCATAAACTTTCGATGCATCCATAGCTTGTGGTTCCAAATAATACCTATGCCCGAACAATCAGATGAGGATCTCCCGGATAGCCTGCCCCTTTCCGTCCGGCGTAGAATAGAACGGTCGCCCCTCCACTTCGTAATTCAGGTCTGGCGGAATGCCCAGCGCCTGATAGACCGTCTGATGAAGCTGGTCGACCCGGACCGGGCTTTCTATCGTCTTACACGGACGCTCATCGGCGGTCTTTCCATGGACATGCCCCTTACGGATGCCGCCGCCGAACATGAGCACCGAACTGCCATCCGTGAAATGCCGGTGCATCCCGTAATGCTTCAACTCGGTCAGGATATCCGGTTGTCGCACCTGCTCCTGAACCTTCAAATCTGGCCTGCCCTCCACCATCATGTCGCGGCTGAACTCACTGGCGAGAATGATCAAGGTCCGGTCTAACCGCCCGCTCTGCTCCAGATCCCGAACCAACTGTGCGACCGGCGCATCAATGAGCTTCTTCATATCCGCCATGCGCGTATGTCCATTCTCATGGGTATCGAAACCCATGAAGGGTTCGTACTCTGTTGTTACGCTGATGAAACGCGCGCCTCGCTCGGCCAATCGCTTCGCCATGAGACAGCCCAATCCAAACTTGCCGGTATTGTACATGTCATAAGAGGTGCGCGATTCCCGGGTCAGGTCGAAAGCCTCCGCCTCCGGTGATTTCAACAAGCGGTAAGACTGCTCCATGGATCGGATCAGGGACTCCCGCTGATAGTCGCTTCCATGTTCACCCAGCGGGCTATTGTCGACCAATTCCTTGTACAACCGATTGCGGCGCTCAAAGCGTGTGATATCCATGCCCAACGGCGGATGCACGCGCTCCAAACCCACACTGGGATCCGGAATCATGAAAGGTCCGAACTCGCTACCGAGAAAACCCGCTGTATGAAAAGCCTTCAATTCCTCGGCTTCTCCCACCGTAAAGCGCTGACCGATATCGATGAAGGCAGGTATGACCGGATTCATTGGACCCTTTTCTCGGGCGACCCACGCGCCGATATGCGGCGCTAACACGGATTGAGGTGGCTCGTAACAGGTATGCCAATGGTATTGATGACGGGTATGAAGGATATGCCCCAGGTCCGCCGCAACATAGGATCGGATGAGCGTGCCCCTGTCAAGCACCTGACCAATCGACGAAAGTCCTTCCGAAAACCGAATGCCATCCAATGCCGTTGGAACGGATGGGAATGTACTCAGTACGCGGTCAGCTTCCATACCCGCTTCAAAAGGCGTATATCGTTTCGGATCAAACGTCTCCGTATGCGCCATGCCACCGGCCATCCACAACAGGATAACCGTGTCGGCAGAAGACTCGGGACGCTTGGCGGAACATCCGCTAAGCAATGCCGGCAATGGAGCGCCGGCAGCCATGGCCGCCAATGCTGCTGCAGAGGACTTCTGCAAAAATCTGCGACGACTCCAGTCTTTTCGAATCATTGTCATGTCATATCAATTAAAAGGAACCCTGCTCAATGAATCAATTGAAACTCGGGATGTAGGGCCATGGTCCAGAAAAAATCTTCGATCTGATCGACTCCGGATCTGTTCCCAAGGTTTCGCGTCAACACATTCATCTCCCGACGGGTGGGCAGCCTGCCGAACATCCTCCGATAGATATCTTCCACCAATTGCGGAGTAGCCGGTTGCCGTTTCGACCATTCCACCGCTGCCGTATGCAGCGTTTGATGGAAAAGTCCGCCATTCGTCAGCTCCAAAGCCTGCAACAGACTCGCCTGTGAGACTCGTCCGGTGGAAACATTCTCCCGCGTCGGACGACCCAGTGATTTCTGAAACGGATCATTCAGCACCAACGCCGCCCGAGTGAACGGAGCGCAATATCGGATACCATCCGGCAAACGCTTTCGAGCAATCATGGAATCCGCATACAAAGGATGCAGCGTCTGACCTATTGCATCCGCAAACTGCTCCGCACTCAACCGACGACGCAGCATACCCCGGAAAACAAAGTCCTTCGACTGCACTGCCTCCGGATCCGAAAGTGTCACTGATGGCAGCTGATAAGTGTGTGAAGTCAGGACTTGATACAGCAATCGCTTCAGGTCGGCGCCGTTCCGGGAAAAGTCCCAGGCCAACCAGTCCAACAGATCCTGACTCCATGGACTGTTATCCATCACGTCCACCGGCTCAACCATACCCCGGCCCATCACCTGCGCCCATATCCTGTTGACGATCGTCCGGTAGAGTCTCCCGTTTGCGGGTTGTACGGTCAACTCAGCCAACTGTTTCAGTTTGGCAGCACGATCTGCTGCCGTATCGATGCGTCCAAGGGCCGGAAAAAGCATTCGGTTGCCCGCCAGACGCCCCGTTGGCTTATCACATCGATAGATCTGCAAAATCGAGTCGGCAAAAAGATTCGCAAATGCATACGCATCGTCCAGCTTCCAGTCACTGATGAAACTGTCATGGCAAGATGCACACTTGAGGTTCAGACCCATGAATACCTGAGATACATTCTGCGCCGCCTGCATCTCTACCAGCTGACTGGCATTGACCTCCCCGCGCCAACGTATCCCGCGGATGAAACCCTCCGAAGCACTGTCGGCATCGATCAACTCCCGCACGAAACGATCATAAGGCTTGTTATTCAATAACGAGGCATACAACCATCGCGAAATATCGGTACGACCCTTGGTGATATAACCCGGGCCGCTGTAATCGTTGCGCAATGCATCATTCCAAAAACTCAACCAATGTTGTGCATAGTCATGGTCTTGCGACAAGAGACGAGCCACCAGTCGTGCCCTTTTTTCGGGGCTGTCATCCCGGAGAAACCGTTCGAGGCTGTCGGGATGAGGCAACAAACCCGTCACATCCAGGCTTACCCGGCGATAATACGTCCGGTCATCTACCACTGCGGGCCACGCCATCCGCTGCTTTGAAAAATAGGCGTCGACAAAACGATCGATGGGTTGTTCCAACCCTGGCTTCGCCGGTGGGATCGACGGAAGCCTGGGCTCCAATGCTGCAACCCGATAGAGACTCCGTAAGGGGCCACTTGGCCAGGGAGCTCCCAACCGGATCCAGTGTCTCAAGACATCGATCTCTTCCGAAGTCAATGCCTTGCCTTTGACCGGCATCGCTTCCTTATGGCCACGCGGCAAACTGACGCGACGGATAAGTTCGCTCTCCTCTGGCTTTCCCGCCTGCAATATCACGCCATGCTCACCGCCAGCCAACACCGCCTCCTTCGAATCAAGCCTCAACATGCCCTTCACCTTGCCTGCTCCATGGCATGAATAACAGTTATGGGCAAGGATCGAACGAACCCGAAGATTCAACGCCTGTAACTGTTCCTCCGTCAACGGGGCTCGAAGCGAAGCCAAAGCAGGACCATGCGGCAGTTCATCCCCGACGGCAACAGCAGGATCGGCGTCGGGTCCGATCCCGGAAAGAAAATAGCCCTCTCCATGGGTGATCTCACCCCCCAGATGACCGGAAAAGATGACACTCAATCCACTGAATATCAAAAATATGAATGCAAATCCACGACGATTTTTAAGATAGGCGACTGCCGTTGCCACGGATAGCACGGCCGTAAAGATACCCGTCCATCGATGCCTGTTGATCTGCTCCTCACCGTATTCACCGGAGGAGGCGAGCGCCAGTCCGAAACCAACACTCAACACTGAAGAAATCATCCCACCGATGACAAGTAAACGCACGGCTTCCTGCAACGCATCGCTGCTGCGCCAACGACCAATACATTCAAACAATAAGGCCGTAAGCAATAGGACGATAGGGAAATGCACGATCATGGGATGCAACCTGCCCATCATTGACACGGCATTCACAGAGGCTGACTGTCCTTGTATCAAAGCTGGAAATAAAAGCAGGGGCAACAGACTGATACACAAACTGACAGATCGCTTACTCCAGCCACGAATGTTGACAATATGAAAAGATTCCCGAAATCGCTGCATGATCATTGAATATGAAGTGTGGAATGTTCATCGACACGACATTCCAATCGTATTCTAAAATAAGCAATTCAGGGCATCAATCAACGCATAAAGCTCCACATTTTAGAGTAAGGTGGATATGGTGGACAGTCACGTCTATAAAGTGCTGAAAAATGGAAGAATCAACCATCGAAGATTTCTGCATCCTTCAGTTGGACAAGAAGGTTGACATTCATCAACATCAGATCCCAACTTGGACACGGGAATCACATCCTCCATTGTAAAACTCCCCAATCAATGGACCACTCGATCTGTCACCTCAGTTGAGGATATACAATTTCGGTATTGATCACTGAGTCATTTTAAAGTGTCGGTTCGCAGGCTCTTTCAATTTGCACGACCTGTTAAGGCATCCTGCGAGAGTTTGAAAAGGCTTGCCATTATGGGTATGACATCCTTGGATGATTCTTTCTTGCAATGGAATATTTCGGATAACAAACCTGCGCTCACTTATAAAACCTTTCCGGGTGCACAGATGTCATATCGTAGTCAGACATCAGGGATATTAAAGTGTTTTTGGCAAAATTGTCTCGGATGATTTTTCCTTTATGAGGAGCACTTCGATGCTTATGATGCAAGTTTATCAACACTTCACAAGAAGTGAATTGTCGGACCCTAAAAGCAAATTTGCCTAGATGAGATACGGGGCTATCCGCCGCTCCGAGGCATGCTTTCATGCTTGACCATGAGGGGATAAAGGAACCAATTCACGCCAACAGGTGAGGGCATGTTTGGGTCATTAACTTTCTTATCCCATCAGCTGAGGGCATTTGTTCTAACAATCCTGATGCCCATCCACTGAAAGAAAATATTCGCATCTATCAAGCCCATGAAGGAAGATTATCTCCAGGTGATCTTCCCTTGTCGTTTTTCCAGATCGACCCACACAAGCGCATGCTCAAATTCCCGGGTATAGGTCCATCCATTCCGCACCGCATCACCTTTAGGCTTACCCAATGGTTTGTCGAACTCCGGGTACCAGGAGAACGTACCCATATTCTCGCGATAACCCCAGGTATAGCAGAGGTAAGCATATTCACCGGCTGCAGCAAGAAAAGCAGCCAATGGGAAGGTGATCTGCTCCCGGCTCAGCTTTTCAAGTTCTTCATAAGGCTTGTCCATCATATCCTTATCGAGCCATGTGAAATTGGGCCAGGCTTTCACGATCACGATCTTTCCCATCTTA
>JBIKIB010000365.1:0-4006 GCA_044361845.1 Chitinophagaceae bacterium
CATCCACGATTTTAGGTCCACGGGCGCTGCTGAAGAATTTCTTCACCAGGCAAGTGTCCTGAGCGGTTGGCTGTATTAGGAAGTAGGCATTGAAGCGGCTATCGGTTGTGCGGTTGAACATTGACTTAAGCTTATCGGAAGGCTCAAAGAAAACGTCACCGTTCGTGTCCTGCCAAAGGGTACCTACACCTACACCTGTACGGCGGAGTTTCATCATTACTTCAGCCTCACTATCGTCTGTCCAGATGGAAGCGAAAGTAGCACCCGACGCAAGTGTTTTTCCGGAAGCCGTGATTGCTTCACCGGCAAGTGCGGAAGCTGCAGTCCAGTCTCCTTTGAAGAGGGCAACCCTGGCTTGAAATCCTGCGATGGAAGCTTTTGACAGGCGGATGGTTCCGGCTGATCCCACAACTGGAGGCGCTGTAGGTATGGAAGCGATGGCCTTGGCAGCTGAAAGATCGGTCTCGATACCCTTGATCACATCACTCTGGCTTACACGTGCAGGTCGATTCGCTATATCAGATGTTATGGTATATGGAATACCTGTTCCGCTTGCATTGTATTTTCCGGAGAACCGATAGAGGATCTCGAAATGTGCAATACCGCGAAGGGCCAGCAATTCACCACGGATGCGTTCCTTCATGTCATTATCAGCCGTTGTGGTCGTGGTTACTTTCCCAAGGGCTTCCAACACTTTATTAACGAGTCCAACGGTGTAGTAGAAATTTGACCAACCACTGGATGCTGATCCACCCTGAGAAGGGACATACTGCCATTTGAATTCAAACTGGCCCTGACCACGATTCTCATTGGAGATCTTTGTTTCATCTGTGATGATCGCATTCACATACATCGTATTCTCACCACTCCAGGATCCGTATGCAGCTAAAAGGCCTTGCTCAAGATCGGTCACCGTTTGGAAGGCGCTGATTTCGTTGATCGAATCAGAAGGAAGGAGGTCTATACGTTTTTCGCAAGACTGCAGGGTGATGACCGCTGCTCCCGCCATGATGATCGCTAATTTTTTTATGCTCATTTTCATGATTTATCTTTTTAAGATTTAGAAGTCAACATTCACACCGACCGTATATGTCCTCGGTAGGGGATATTCATACTGGGCGATATTGTTGTTGTCCTCCGGATCGAAGCCTGTGAATTTGGTCCAGGTGAAGAGGTTCTGTCCTTGTACATAGAAGCGCAAGCCCTTGATGACTTTGAGGCGCTGGAGTACGGAGTAAGGGACAGTAAGGCCCATCTGGATATTCCTCAGCCTGAGGTAGGATGCGTCTTCGATATCCTTGCTGCTGAACTGGCGCTGGAAGAGGGGGCTTTGTACGTTGGTGATATCACCAGGTTTGGACCACATGGTCGACATGCTGCTATACAGGTTGTATCCCGAGATGGCAAACGCATGGTTTTCCTGAAAGAAGCGCTGGTTGTTGAAACGGCTGAATCCACTCTGGAAGTTGAAGAAAGCTGCGATGTCGATGTACTTGATCTTCACATTGGTGTTGAAACCACCTGTCCATGGTGCAAAATACGTTCCAAAGTCTGCCAGCAGATCATTGCTGCTGAAGATGTTGGTCAGCTTGCCGTCCTTGGTATAATAAAGTGGTGCACCTGATGCAGCGTCTACGCCACCCCATTTGTTAACATAATGCGAGCCGAGCGGAAGTCCTACGCGGATGATGGCTGTACCGGAAGGATATTCCTTTTCCTGGCCAAGGCTTAGGATCTCATTCTTGTTATAGGCAAAGTTTCCGCCGACAGACCAATTGAAATCCTTGGTGCGCACAACATCGTAATTCAGTTGTACTTCAACCCCTTTGTTACCCATCTCACCCGCATTCACCTGAGCGGATGTAAAGGCCGAACCATTTTCAATGGGAATGCCCTGAGAGATGAACAGGTTCTTTGTGATCTCGTTATACACGTTCACTTCACCGGTCAGGCGGTTGTTCCACATGCCGAATTCAAGACCAATGTTCAACTTGTCCGTATATTCCCAGTCACCTGCTTTGTTACCCGGTGTGGAAGGTGCCAGTGTCGCAAGGCCTGCATAGGATCCTGTTCCATAAAGAGGAAGGTATCCGAAATCTCCGAAGGGGAAATTCTCTGCGTTTGCGGAGCTACCATAGCTTGCACGGACGCGGAGGGAATTGAGGGTTTTCCAATTCTTGGCAAATCCTTCTTCAAGGACGTTCCAAACGGCACCCACTGACCAGAAATTCTTGAAGCGATTTTGCTCCGGAAGTACGGAAGCTCCATCTCTGCGGAAAGCCGCGTCAAGGATGTATTTGTTTTTGAAGGCATATTTCAGCATGGCGAACTGAGAGACATATGCCCTTTGGCTCCTTCCACCGCTGACACCTGCGATCAGGCGGTTATCCACTGTGCCCGGTGTGATGGCAGCAGGCGTGTTGATAAGCTTCTGGTTCAGACCATATCCTGTAAAGCCGAATGACTTCGACTTTGAGTAGATGTATTCAGCGTTCAATGTCACATTGAGGCTGTGTTCGTCATTCTTGCCGTAAGTATCCTTATATCCGACAAAAGCCCTTCCATTACCCTGGAACAGACGACCAAGTCCTTCACTATGAAAACCTGTGTTGGATGGGAAGCCTGACTGTGTGGCGGTGAAAGTACCTGATTTCTGATTGGTGGTGTTGATCGTTTCCCTGAAGTCAAACCCGATATTACCACCTGCGAAGAAATTCTTGGTGATATCGTAGTTGATGTTGATGGCAGTTGTAGCTTTCAACTGGTCGTTGTACCGGAAGATGTCACGAATCCGCTGATAAGCGTTTCCTCCGAGACGTCCTGCACCTGTATTCACGCTGCCGTTCGGGAGGAACAGGGGATCGTAAGGCACCGCCAGATATGCCGCTGCAAATGGGTTGGCCAGGGCTACACCATTCTCTGACTCGATGAAATTGCGTTTGCTATAACCGATCGTATTGTTCAATGAAACCATCAGTTTGTCCGTCTTGTGATCGAGGTTCAGGCGGAAGGTATAACGCTTCATATCTGAGCGCTCACCGATACCTTGCTCATCATAATAGCTCGCAGAGGCAAAGAATCGAGTCGCTTCGGAGCCGCCACTGATGCTGAGGTCATGCGACTGAAATTTACCTTGACGCTGGAAGATCTCAGCCCAGTTCGTGTTGGTTTTTCCAAGACTGTCCAGGATGGTGTCGTAACCGGCAAGTGTCGCAGCAGGAAGGCTTGCATTTGCAGGATTCTTCCTTGAAAAGCGCCATCCTGGTAAGGTATTGTTCACAAAACCACCCAGCTTCTCCTGAAAGGCAAGAAGCTCACTGCTGTTCATCATCTCGAATTGCTGCGTGCCAGGCTGTGTCATACCGAACTGCGGGCGATAGCTCACTTTGGTTGCACCCTTTGCTCCCCGCTTTGTGGTGACGACGATAACACCGGATGCTCCGCGAGAACCATAAAGCGCAGCGGCAGATGCATCTTTCAATACGTCTACAGACTCGAAATCATTGGGGTTAAATCCCTGGAAAACGGAAGCTTCCACCGGAACACCATCCACCACGTATAATGGGGTTGAACCGCCGGAAATGGATTTTGGACCACGGATCTGCACAGATGCGGCAGCACCCGGCTGTCCAGAACCTGCACTGACCCTCAACCCGGGAGCACGACCCTGAAGGATCTGATCGAAAGAACCGACAGGAACCAATTCCATGGCCTTCTTGTCGATGCGGGAGGCGGCACCCACATATTCTGATTTTTTGATCCGGCTGTAACCGGTGACAACCACCCCTGCAAGCTCATCGGTAGCGGCCTTCAGCCGTACTTCCAAGAAGCCACTGGCCGGTACGGCCTGGCTGAGTGTCTCAAAGCCGATGATGGTGATCTCGATGATACGGCCATTGGCAGGCACACTGATGCTGAAGGTACCGTCGGCCTTGGTCGTGGTTCCTGCAGTCGTATTCCGGACCTGGACAGAAGCGTTGGCAATGGGATTCCCATTGTCATCCAA
>JBIKIB010000366.1:0-4005 GCA_044361845.1 Chitinophagaceae bacterium
GAGGCCGACACCGAGAACGTGGCATCACTATTCTGTGGCACAGATACGCTGGAAGGCTGTGATGTGATGGCGACAGCGCAAATGGTCACCTCCAGCACATTGCTCTCCGCCGCACCCGTCCAGTCTGCTTTGCAGGACACCCTGGCCAGTCTTTTGTACCATGTCGTCTGCGTAAGGGAGCCAGGGTCGTAGGTCGCGGAGGTCGCACCCGAGATATCGCTGAATCCGGTACTACTGCTCGTTGTCGAAGACTGCCATTTGTATTCCAGTGTGCCCGAGTTCCCACTGGCGGCTGCGCTGCTGGTGAAGGCCGCAGGGTCGAATCCAGTTACTCCGCTTTGTGCAGCGGCGATGGTGCCGCCGGAGGTCGGATTGGCACATGACATCCAGGCCCCCATCGTTACCGATGCCCCGCGTGTATTGCCACCATGATCCTCCGTGATACCGGTGCCGGTCACCCCGGTGCCGAAAACCGTCGGAGTGTAACCGCTGGCATTGGTACCCGTGCTGCTGAAGGTGGGATTGGTGGCGATACTGTTGGCATCCTGACCGCTGATGATGGGAAGCGCTGAAACATCTGCGCCATAATTTCCCAACACCCCACCGGTGCCACTCACATAATAATTGTTGTAATCGCAGGTGAAGGTACCGCCCGAGACGGCATACAGCGCGTAATGATTGCTCGCTCCCGACACGGTGCCACGTGCGTTCACCAGCACATTGTTCCGGACATTCCGGATATTCGAATTCAAAGCACTGTAGAAGGCGTAGGATTTGTTGATGGACGCGGAAGCCATGCTCCCGGATATGTACACCGTGTTGAAGTAGTAGCTGTTGTCCTTGGTGGCTACGCAGGTCTCGTATATGCCGTAGAGGTTCGTGTTCGATGTTCCCCCGATACTTATGATATTGTTGCTGCAGGTGCTGGCACCGTCTTCGATCATGATGCCGCGTATTCTTGCCGTGGTACTGGAAGCACCTGTCACGGAAAGGCTATGGATGAAATTACCGTTGATCGTGCCGGGCGTTGAGGCGCTGGAGCCTTTAAAAAAGATACCTGTCACCGCGCCGGTGAAGTCGGAATAGCTGTTGGACAGGTTGTACACCGTATTGCCACTTACCGTTTGGGCGTTTGTCAAATTAGGTGCTATGACGATACCCGATACCGAAGCGTTATTGGTGACAGATGCGTTGCTGTTGGCATTGGAAAGATCGTGCACGGTATTGCCGGTGACCGTGCCGACAGTCATCTGAAACACATTTATCCCCATGTTGAAACCTCCCGTCGCAGTGGTGGCGTTGGTGGTGGCATTCACCATGTTGGCTACTATATTACCCGAGATCGTGCAGGTAACAGTCGATGTGTTCTGACCAACCCGAATGCCAAATATCAATTGGCTTGCTGACGTTGATGCCGAACTGGCATGGATGCTGCCCGGGATCGTTCGACTACCGATGGTATTGCCAATGATAGTGTAACTCGCCGCCGTCCCCGGACAATTTATACCATAAAAATTGGCGCTATTGGTAGATGCATTGGACGTCGTGATACCGGCAATGCTATTGTTCCTGCAATCGATAATGCCAGATCCTTGCGTGTTTATCCCAAAAAAATTCGAATTTGCCAAACCCCCGGTGTAATTAATGGATCCCGTACCTGAGGCTGATCCGATGGTATTGCCCGAGTCAGTACCTAAGTTTGCCACAGTAGCTCCAAAAATGTTAATACCCCAAAAATTAGACTGTCCGCCATTGGTCCATTTGATGTTTTGTATGGTGTTACCCTGAATACTGGTGGCCGTACCGGTAGCCGTTGTCACGGAAATGGCTTGGAATCCATTGTTTTCAGCGACTGCGTTCGTCTTCGTCCATGCCGTACCAGCGCAACGGGCCGCTGATCCGCCAATGTAATTCCCGGATATTGTGAAGCCGTTTTCGGTCCCGCCGACTGCATTAATGGATATCACATAGTAAGGCGTCGAATGGCCACTGGCCACAAATGACGTCGTCTCGTAAAAACTGTTCCCCGATATGGTGTAACCGCTGTTGTAGCTGGCTATATTGATGCCCCTGGAGCCAATGGTTGTGCTCAGGACATTGTAGATGTTATTGTTGCTGATGGTGTTATTGTCGTTATAAGACCCCAAGCTACCCAGCGCATACACGGCATACAACGGACGATTGGTCCCGGCGCAGGTGATGTCGTTGTTGTCGATGGTATTGTTGTCGTTGCCAACGCTGCTGCTGGTGTTGAAATTGACGATCCCCCCATCGTTAGCGGTCGTCGATCCCTTCAGCGTGCAATACTTTACCGTGTTGTTGGTCGCATCATTGATGAACTGGATGGTGGAAGTGCCGCCAATGTTTGATGTGCTTAAGTTGGAGATCGTCAGGCTCTTGTCGCTACCCGTGGCGTTCACCCGGCCATCAATGGTCACGTTGTCGGCCCCGTTGAGATTGATCAGGAGATTATTTGAGAAGGTGATTGATCCTCCGATGTTTCCAGAAATGGTCAACCCGGGGCTGGTGGGATAGATGCTGATGCTGGTGTAACTGGCGAAAGCACTGCCACTGGCATTGAGTGCCGCCGTTGCGGTTTCGCTCGTATTGTCGTTGATGTTGATGACGATGGCTCCCTGATGGGTCCCGGCGTTGATGGCATCAAAAGCACCTTTCAGGGTGGTGAATGATCCGGATGCCGTGCCCGAGCTGGCGGTGAGCGTCACCTGAGCATACCCGAAAAAGGAAGAAGCGAGAAAGATGAGCAGGATCAGTGTTCTGCTGATTAATGAATGCTCAGATACCATTTTGTACATGTTTAATGGTCAATAAAAACCGGTAAAATGAGCCGCCACAGACTCATGCGCTATGCGACCAGTGATAAGATCAACCCAGGTTTGAAGACGAAAGCGATCATAAAACGCAATAATCGTCAGGCTACACCGATTCTTACATGCCTCAAGCTGTGTTTCAGGCTTTTTGAAAGGAACTTCAGCCATTATGATAGATAGATGAAAATCCTTCACCCTTTTTGAAATAACCAAATCGTATAAAAGGCCATCATCTTCGATGATTGAACTGCGGATTTTATCCTCGAATTCAGCACGGCCATAAAAGGATTTATCTGTATGCTGGAAAGCTGTATGTAGCCGATGGATAACAAGCTGCTATTTTGCGATGTACTGAAGAATCCTGGATTCGAAATAGAGGAACTGGCGGCGGAAACAGGCATTCCCTCAAGCCATACGAATTTTATCTTTCGATATCATTCCCGAGAGCATTCAATGATTGTAAAAGGGTGCTGCGCATCAAGGATGCGGTAATAATTAAGGAAGAAAGAAGTCAGCATGCCCTGACATTCGAAGCGATTGCACCGCAGGTGGGATTCGCTTCATACTCCACTTTCTATAAAAGTTTCAAGAATATGATGGGCATTACGCCCATGGAGATGAGGAATAGACTGACGTGGAGCTAGGAGGGAATAAAAAATGGTTTTTGATCATGGCGCTGATGAAAACCCCTGTGTGGGATTTGACATCATCTGCCGGATCCGGGGGATGGAAAAATGAAGCACTCATATTTGATATCACCCGCCTCCCACGCCAGCAATGCACGCTTCCGTTCCGCACCCCACATATACTGCCCGATCCGCCCGCCCGTATGCACCACGCGGTGACAGGGTAGCAGCCAGGCTACCGGATTCCGTCCGATCGCCGTGCCCACCGCACGCACCGCATCCGGCCGGCCAATACCCGCCGCCAGCTCCGTATAAGTGACCCGTTGACCAAAGGGAATCTCCGCCAGGGCACTCCAGACCGACAACTGAAAGGGCGTACCCCGCAGATGGACCGGAATAACAGTGGACGCTGACAGAGTATCCTCAGAAAAAATCTTCAGCACCTCATCAAAGACCGGCAGCCATCCTGGGACCAACTGACCTTTTGGAAATGAAGCCATCAATGCTGGAAAGACTTCCTCCGCAGATCGGTCGAAATCCGCACGACA
>JBIKIB010000066.1:0-13132 GCA_044361845.1 Chitinophagaceae bacterium
ACCAGCCAGGCCTGGTTGCTAGAAACGGACCAGCTGACATTTGACTGAACGTCGAAAGTCTGCTTACTACCGGGTGCCGCTTCAATGGTTAACGCGTACTTCGACAGGTTCAACAGATTTGTCGCACTGCTGATCTGATAAATATCATCAAAGTAGAATGTTGAGTTATCTGTTCCATTACCCACCGTACCAAAGTCGAACATCAGTACAATCTTGTTGTAGACATTCGATGGCTTGCCCACAAAATTCCAAGTAAGTGTTTCCCACTGATTCGCCTTCGTGGTCGTTGCCGTAATTTCTGAAGGCCCTACGTCACCCTCCAACTTGAACAAGACGGTTACGCCGGCACGTGGCGACAATACTTTCATAGAGAAAATACCAAGGGAATTCAAGTCGATCTTGTTACTCACTGTCAAGTAACTGCCGGCCCAGGTCGCTCCGGCATTACGGATAATTTTCCCGACCTTATTGCTGAAATTCATGCCTGAAAGTGACGGGTTGTTCACGACAGACCCTGCCCCTCCATCAAAGTCAGTGAATTTGTAAGTGCCGCTCAACTCAAAATTGATGGGCAGTGTAATGGCCATGGCAGAACCTGCTTGGGTAACATTCACGGTCTTTGGCGACAAACCTACAGCGGTAATGGTAACAGTCGCGGTTCGACTTGTTGTAATGGTATGGTCTGCCGCATTCGCTGTGATCGATGCGACACCCGTCCCGGTTGTACTACTGAGTGTCAACCAAGGTTGGCTGGATGAAGCTGACCATGCCACATTGGAGGTGATGTCAATTTTTTGAGGACTGTTAGCGGTGGCATTGAAACTTAGATCACTTTGATTCACATTTAAATAGGGCACTCCTCCAGCATCCTGAGTGATGGTGACCGTCTGATTGCTCAATCCGTTGGAAGAAAATGTAACCAACGCCACCCGTGAGGTTGTTGATGGATTTTCAAGGGCGGTAAATGTAACGGTGGCATTCCCAAATCCTGCAGCGGGCGAAACGCTCAACCAGCTTTGGTTACTCACGGCTGTCCAGGATACATTGGCACTTACATCTATATTTTTTTTGCTGTTGGCAAATGCCTGAATGGAAGTGTTGTTGGTAGAAAGGTTCAATGTAGGCGAGGCCGTTCCTTTGTATGCGAAAGTTAGTTTCCCGATGTTGAAACCCGGCTTATCAAATGCCAGTCGCAAGACATGCTTTCCGGCAGGAAGTACGATCCCGTTGACGGTTTTTGTAGCCCAGACATTCCAGTTATTGCCCGTGAAACCAACCGTGATATTGTTGATGACGGTATTGCCATCCACTTCCAGATGAAAAGGGCCTCCGCCCCCCGCGACACCGGATGCATATCTGAAGGAGAGATCGTAAGTGCCTGCCTGGGCAATGTTTACGGTAAAATCCAGCCATTCACCTTCATCGATCCATCCCACGGTATTTCCTTCTCCCGTGGTTGGGCCGGCATCAACATATTCCGGGCTCCTGAAGGATCCAGCTTCATTCCAGGAATTGGCATCAAAATATGTGATATTCTGCCCAATGCCGCCTTCATAGGAATCATAGTTACCCGGTTCAATGACTTCTGACGGAATGGAAACAATTTTGCCTTGATAGGCTACGGTGGAGCCAACGACAACTGAAACTACATTTGAAATATTTACGGAGGAACCCACAAATACCTTGGCGTAGAAACCATGCACTTTGGCGGTCAAGCTTCCTACGGTTGTGGTGAAAGGCGCAGTTGTTTTCGTATCAACCAACACCGACCCATCATAAAACTCCACTTTCGTAATGCCTGAGCCAGTAACAGACGCGGTTAGATCCACCGAGCCACCGGTTGGAACCTTTAACTGAGAAGACGACAATGACACGGATGCAGCAATATCTTTACTCGTTTTCAATGTCCTGGCAGGAACAGTCATGGTGAATCCATCAGAATAAGTCACGACTATCGGGGTTGCTCCGTAGTTGTGTGCCACATAAGTCTTATCCCCTGCCTTGTTAAAGACTGCCGATATGGGATGGCTGGCCGTAACCGTTGCATCAACCGTGCCCATTCCATTGAAGGCATGAAGCCAGTGATATGTGTGGGCGTCTGTATTGCCGTTTTTTATTTTAAAATTCGGATAGTTGTTGTAAAGATTAACGGCCTCCGAAGGATTGGTAAATGCAAGGAAAGACCAATAGTTTTCAAACCAGAGATTATCATTCGGTGTTTTTGTCAGCACGCCTGTTTTAGCCGTCATATCATTCCAGAGGCTGGACGCGTATGTTTTATTATGACCGTGGTAAAGATGTGAAGCGGTCATGGGAAATATTTCTATCCCATACATGGCAGCAATATCCCCTGTCCAGAAAGTATTCCGGTCATAACCATTTCCCCAAACACGGGCACACATCATATGAGCATAGGTTGGCGCAAAATTTCGGTCGCTCATATCAAACCAATACTCTTCGATGGCGGTCTGTTCGGTCGTGTACAAGTAGATGCCTAGATCCCGAATAGATTTATTTCCGGTGATCTCGCCCCAGTGAATGAGGGATGCATTGAAATTCATCGCTTCTGAGGAGGATTCCTGATTATTTCCATGGGGTTCCCCATTTAACTGACCGGATGCAAAACCATGCCCTGCATAAGGATGGAAGTTTCTGAGAAAAGGGAACATGTCATTCGCCTTGTCGGCGTTCGCCACGTCTTTGATCAACATTTCCACCATGGGTCCCCAGTTGGCGGACCAGCCCGGTTGAAATTGCTCTACAGCCACCGCCGCATTGATAAAATTCGCATAATGAAAATGATGGTCGTTGATATTCGCATCCGAAGAATATCCGGCGGGATAACCGATAAGCGTTTTCCAATTATTGTTATAGTAGAATACGAACGCATTTTCTCCCTGTGCCGCTTTGAACCAGTTTTCCAGCCTTTCCCTGACGGTATTGATCAGCTTGTCGCGTGCAGCGGTGTTCCCCATCTGATCGGCAATTTTTGCCACTTGTATCAACTTGTTCATGGCCAACCCTTCATTGTAAGAATCAGTCCATAGATCAAGTCCCAAATTTTTTATCTGATCTATTTTTGAATTCAAGGCCGCCGGATCAAAACTGGCACTGTACTTCCCCATCATCGGCAATGCCGACAGGATACCTTTAAATTTATTTTCAACCGTAAATGTGTTGGATGCAAGCATTTTCATCACACCGCGAGAAGTAGTGTAACTGTATGATCCGGGTTGGGGTGAGCCGGCCCCAAGGTGTGCCCACTGATGGGGTAATAAACCCAGCAAAACGGCTGTCCCACTTCCTTCTTTGACCTCAGCCGCCACAGAAAAAGTGGATTGCATCGTGGACGATGCACTATTATAATTCCAACTTACTGCAGTATTGGCAGGAAACACATACGCGTATTGCTTATAGGCTTCCGCAGCAGCAGCGGCTGAGCCACCCGGTGGCAACATGGCAACCGAATAATAGTTTTTCCCGGAGAGTGTCGACGTATATGTATTCCCTGATGTCACCCAGGTCGATCCAACGGGAGCGTATACGGCGAAATTTGAACTGCTTATGGAATTGGTGATCAACAGCATTTCGTTTTGAATGGTCACCGTGCCGGTATTGACAATGACAGATGCCACATCGGAACTCCCCTTGGTACAATACACGAACGGCATGCCCATGCCGATCGTTGCATTGAAATTACGTCCTGCATTATTCCAGGATGCAGTAACCGTCCAGTCAGAATGATCAGAAACAGTAGGATAGGTTCCTGCCAATCCTGCCACACCCACCACCAGGGGCTGCTCAGGCCCCATGGGCTGACGGGTATCATTGGCCCCTTGACCGAGGAACGTATAACTCACAACCAGGCCAGTTGAAGTCCCCTTTAAAGACATTGGATAGTTGTAGAGATTCGCATCATTGAAAGTCAAAAGTCCTGTCCACCAGTCGTTCGTAACAATCGGTTTGGTGGCAGCAGCACCTGATACCCTGGGCACGCCGGCAGGGGGCAAATTTCTTCCTGCCGCATCCGGTGGAGGTAATTGCAGCGTATAACTCCCGCTGCCAGTGGGCACTATCTGAGCAGATAAGCTTAGGGGCAGCACACCCAATAAACAAATCGCGAGATTTTTTATGAGGTGCATAAAGTGATGGCCATTATTTCTTTTCATTATCTTATATTAATATGATTTGAGCGAATACGAAACAAGGATCCTGAATTGATCGCATCATCAACGAACTGTCATTTCGATTGAATGGAAATATGGGTCTTTCAGGAAAGAGATTCACTTTATTTGCTGCAGGATATCATTTAAGATTTTCGACACTTGAATAATATTTGAAAAAATTAAGGGAGGACATGCTCGCCGTCCTCCCTTAGTTTATGAATGCATCAGATCTTGAACTCCGCTCAACGGTACACCCTCACATAATCCACTTCAAAAGTGGCATTGGTGAACGCCGGGTCTACCGGACCTCCAAACCCGCCACCCATCGCGAGGTTCAGCAGAATAAAGAAGTCCTTGTTGTAAGGAATATTCGAATTGTTCTGAACCTCATGAAATAGTTTGTCATCGACATAAAACTTCAAAGAAGTGGCAGACCAATCAAAACGATACAAATGAAACTCGGTCGTGGCATTTTGAATCACCGTGGTTGCCACCACAGGATTGCCACCACTTCTACCGGGATAATGCAAAGCTGAGGTGATGCGGTTCAAGTCGGACCCCCGATGCTCCATGATATCGGCCTCTCCGCAGGCAGGCCATCCCACGGTGCTGATATCCGTACCCATCATCCAGATGGCAGGCCATGTTCCCACACCGATTGGCAGTTTTGCACGAACTTCCACCCGGCCATACTTGAATTCATATTTCCCTTTGGAAAGCAGGCGTGCGGAGGTGTATGCGCTGCCGCTGAAAGATTCCTTTACGGCTCTGATCTTCAGTGTTCCATTCGAAATCACCGCATTCTCTGCTCGATTGGTATAATACTGCAATTCTGCATTACCCCAGCCGTTGCTGCCGGTACCAATATCGTATACCCATTTTGATGCATCAGGCAAGCCGTCTTTATCGAACTCATCAGCCCATGCAAGTACCATGGTCTGGGGGCTGACGGTAACACTGATGTCTTTGGAACCGACTACCGATTTACCGGCGTTGTTGCGGGCGGTGGCTCGCACTGTGTAATTGAGCGTACCCACCGTTGCATACTGATGAGATACAGAACCTGTGGGGATGTCCTTCACCACACCATCGCCAAATTCAATGGCATAGGTGTTTGCGTTGGTGGCCGTGACGGTGAAATCAACCTTCCCACTACCATCCGTACTCACCACCGCGTTGATCACCAGATTCGAAGGGGCAGCCGCTACAGGTGCTTCTGTCCCGGGTTTACCGCACCCGGTGGTACCTTTCACTGACAGCAGCGCCAACAAGACAATCATCATATTCTTCATGTCAGACATTATTTCACTTTTAATTTCTGATACCAGGAATTACCGTCGGCACCGATTGTCCTCAGGTGCATCTGTGTGGCAGAGATCGACAGGATCTCATACGACTTACTGCCCATCCCGATGCATACAATACCCTTGTCTGGAACCATGAACTGAATGCGGGTAGAATTGGCAGAGGTACTTGCAGATACGGCATCCATGAAGCTGAGTTTCTTCAGACCTGCAGTCACAATGGGATATTGTCCTTCGGGGCCCGTCAGTCCATAATATCCAACGGCAGCACCCAATACGAAGGTCATACCCTTGTTATCGACATTCATCGATACCTGGTTTGCAGCATCTCTAGAGAAGGTGATCTCATCGTCGTAGAAGCCGTCAGGCGCCCTTGAATTCGGAGAAGCTGCATACCAGATGGGGACAAACGCATCCGATGGTCCGACACCGAAATGCGCATCGGCATCCTTGTCGCATACCCATACGCGGGAGCCTGTTCCAGTGAGATTTTGCAGGATCGCTGAAGGGATCTCGAAGGCCACGAACACCTTTACCTTTTTGCTGAGGTTGGTGACCGTACCGCCGGTGCCAATGGCACTCACGGTGATGGTGTACTCATTCACGCCTGGAGTGGCATACTTGTACGTGATCACACCGGATGGGACCAGTTGAACATTGCCGTCACCAAAATCTATCTTATACGACAAGGCTTTGTCTGCCTTGGTGGTCACCTGTACACGTCCAGTGCCGTTGCCATCCGGGTTGGATGCATTGACACCTTCCACAGTAGCCGTGAGCGTTAGTCCCAACGGGGTAATGATGTCGCCGAAGCTGTACTCCGTCTTTTCGCAGCCTGTGGCTACGAGCAGCAGGGCGAGTGACCAGATCCGGATCGAATATACAATCTGTTTCATGTTACATTTATTTTTTCGGATCAGTTGAATCTGATGTCATCGAAATGATAAGTAAAGTTCGCGCTGCCATCACCCACAGTACCCAGATCGAAGATCACTACGACCTTGTGGTAGCTGTTCGCGGCATTGATCGCAGAGAAATCGAAGGTCAAATCCTCCCAGGCATTCGCCGTCGTGGTTGTCACTTCCTTCTCGAAGGAGATACCGCCGTTGGTGGCGTTCTCCACCTTGAGTAAGACCTTCGTGCCAACCTTGGGTGCATATACTTTCATGCGAAGTATCTTACTGCCGGAGAAGTTGATGGCATTGGGTAATTCGATGAAACTGCCACCCCACATCTGACCACCGGGGCCCTTGACCATCTTACCCACTTTGTTACTGGTGTTGATGCCGGACTTGAACGGATTGTTGATCACGCTCGCGTTTCCTCCGTCAAAGTTCAACCAATTGTAGGTTATCGTGGATGATTCGAAATTCAACGGAATGCCGAGCACGTCTGCAGGTTTTACTTCCTGACGGATGTCATCAAAATAATAAGTGAAGTTGGATGACCCATTACCAGGCGTACCCAGATCAAAGATCAATACCACTTTCTGGTAACTGTTCGCTGTATTGATGGCGGAGAAATCAAAGGTAAGATCCTCCCATTGGTTGGCCACTGTGGTAGCAACCTCCTGCTCGAAGAAAATCCCCCCGTTGGTTTGGTTCTCCACTTTCAAGAGAAGTTTGGCACCCACACGTGGAGCATGTACCCTGACCTTCATCAACTTCTTTGAAGAGAAATCCATCGGACGCACCAGGCTGATGAAACTGCCAGCCCATCCTTCAGGCGCACCCTTGACCATACGACCCACTTTTGCGGAAGTGTTGATGCCACCGGAAGCGGGGTTGTTGACGACAGAAGCATTCGCGCCACCGAAATTGACGAAATCATAGTTCAATCCGGTTGCTTCGAAATTCAATGGCAGCACCAGTTCGTCGATGGAACTCACTTGTCGCAGATCATCAAAGAAGAAGGTGAAATTGGAAGTCCCATTGCCCATCGTTCCGAGTTCGAAGATCAACACAATGTTGTTGTAGCTATTGGAGGCATTGATGGTTCGGAAATCAAACACCAGGTCTTCCCATTGATTGGCGACGGTGGTGGCTACTTCCCTTTCGAAGTTGATACCGGGGTTGCCGGAGTTCTCTACTTTCAGCAACACCTTCGCTCCGGCCCGCGGCGACCATACTTTCATACGCAGCACTTTGTTGACGGAGAAGTCAATGGGACTGCTCAGCGTCAGGATACTGCCACCCCAGACCTGTCCGGCACTTTTCACCATCCGGCCTACCTTGGCGGAAGTGTTGATGCCTGCGGATTGAGGGTTGTTGACAACCGTGGTTCCACCTCCGTCGAAATTGACCCAGTTGTACGTCTGTCCAACCGTCTCGAAATCAAGCGGCAGCAACAACGGCAGCGAGATGGTGATCGTCTTGGTGACAGTGGTCGTAGCCGCACCGCCACTGAAAGCCGTCACTTTTATGATGTAAGTCCCCGGCTTCGCGTAGGTATAAGAAATCGTCTCACCCTCCAGAAAGGACTTGGGCACTTCATTGGGATCCTCACCCCACCAGACACGGAACATCGTCTCATACTGTGCCTTGGCTGTCACATTATATTTGAATGCGCTGGAAGGATCGACAGTGGCGGTGACCTCCATGTTTTCCGGGGCACGGAAAGAGACGGTCAGCTTCTGAATCGCCTCCGATGTCTTCCCATTGACTTGCACTCCCACGACCTTCACATCATAATTGCCTTCTGCATATTTCCGCTTTACGGATCCGCCGGATTCCACTTTCGCAGACGCCGTGGTGCCATCTCCGAAATATACAATGTAATAGGCTACGCCTTCGCCGTTAGGGTAGATGGTCACCATGCCGGAGTTATCCTGCGTGATATCGAACATCGCGGACAGCTTGGCAGGCGCTGATGCACCATCGACAAAAGCGGTATCCTCGTAGGCCACCTTTTTACAACCGGCCGTGAACAAGGCCATGGCAGCCAGTATGGTCAATATGTATTTATTTTTCATCTTATGTTTATTTGATGGTTCGCAATCAATAGCCGGGGTTCTGTGTGAGACCGGAGATGTCGATTTCTTGCTGCGGTATCGGGAACACTTCGTTGCGACTGGCCTTGAAACCGGTGATCTTTGCAGCCGCCTGTCCTGTGCGTACCAGGTCGAAGAAACGATCTCCCTCCATGGCTAACTCCAACCGGCGTTCATCCCAGATAGCCTGACGAAGCGCAGTACCCGTAGCCGTTATATTGTTGAGGCTGTTACCGAACGCACGTGCACGTACCCGGTTGAGATAGGTCTGCGCCTTGGTATCGTTGGGTGTAGCGGAGCGATTGAGGGCCTCTGCCGCCATCAATAGCACATCGGCGTAGCGGATCGTGCGGTTATTATTCAGGAAGTTCAGCTCGATCTGGCCCGACGTCTCACCCTTGCGGGGATGATATTTCTGATTGTACAGTCCCGTGTTCTTATAGGGTGCCTGCAGATAGGAGATATTCATCGCCGGATTGGCATTTTTGTACGCTTCAATATCCAGGATCGTTACATCCTTGCGGCGATCACCGGCGGTATAAGCGGCAGCCAGTTCCTTTGTGGGAAGGTTGATGCTCCATCCTTGTGCGTATGGACTGTTTCCCGCAAGGTTACGAACACCGCACATCTGTACGGCAAGGTTACCCTGTCCACGTCCGGGATTCGACCAATCATAGAACGGACTGAGGTTGGAATACTGGATTTCGAACACGGATTCAGGGCCATTCTCTCCCGTCTGAAGGAAGATGCTGCCGAAGTTGGGCACCAGCGAGAAAGGCCCGTTTACGACATTCTCCAACATAGCCGCTGATGCTTCGAACTTGTTCTGATACAACAACACTTTCCCGAGCAATGCCTGGGCAGCGAACTTGGTGATCCGGCCTTTTTGATTGTTGATCGTCGGCAACACGCGTATGGCCTCTGTCAGATCAATTTCAATCTGCTTATACACATCCGCCTTCGGTGCACGCTGATACTGACGGGAATCGCTGGCAGACAAACGCTTGTCTACGAACAGTGGAACATCTCCAAACATGCGCACCAGCTCGAAATAGTAATACGCCCGCAGAAAATACACTTCACCATAGAGAGCGTCCTTGCCCGCGAAATCAAGCCCCGCCTTATTCTGATGGAGATAATTGGCGCGATTGATACCCTCGTAACATGAGCGCCAGGCTTCTGTGAAATAAAAGTTATTGGCATTGACGACATAGTCGTCGATTTGTTGGAGACCGAGCACGTCTGTAGCATTCTCACCACCACAGACCGAATTGTCGGAGGCCACATCCCCGATGACGGGATTGGCATATAACCATTGCAACGGGCTGTAGGTACCGATGACCATCCTTTGATAATCTTCCGGTATCTTGAGATAATCATCCGCCGTGATCTGGAAATCCTCGCGCGGATCGTAATCGATGAACTTGCTACATCCGGTCGACAGGCTGATGATCCCTGCCGCCATGAGCATATATGTCGCTTTCTTCATGATGATGCGTTGTAGATTAGAATTTGAGATCAAGTCCAACTGCTATGGAACGTGCCTGAGGATAGGCACCGCGGTCGATGCCTGTATCGAAGATGCCTCCGGAAATCTCCGGATCGAAGCCCGTGTATTTCGTCAGTGTGATCAGGTTCCTGCCCTGTACATAGAACCGCAGACCACCCAGCTTCGCGCGCTCGAGGCGAGCTGACGGGAACGTATAACCGAGCTGAAGATTCTTCAGCTTGATGAAAGAACCGTCTTCAACATACCGGTCAGATGCGCGGGTGTTGTTGTTCGCGTCCACAAATGAATAGCGTGGCGTGTTTACATCATTGGTTGACCCTTCACCTGTCCAACGACCGAGTACACTGCGAAATTTATTCGTCATCGCCAGGTTGCGCTCATAGGCACGATACACATCGTTGCCAACGGAGGCATACAGAAAGCTGCTCAGATCGAATCCGCGATATTCAAGGCTAAGCGACCATCCCATGGTGAAATCCGGAAAAGGATCACCGATCTGGGTGCGATCATCCGCATTGATCACGCCGTCGCCATTGATATCCACATAACGGATATCACCCGGCTGTGCACCAGGCTGTGCAGCATGTTTGGCAATGTCCGCCGTATTCTGGAAAAGCCCGTCGGTTTTGAACCCGAAGAAATAACCAGGGGCATACCCTTCCTCAAAACGGGTAACGCTTTGAAAAGGAATGCCATAACCACCACCGGTGATGAGTCCGCTGTTCGTTTCCGTAACCTTGTTAACAGCTTTGGTGTAAGTCAGGTTCGTGCTGATCTTGAAATCCTTTCCAAACTGATCCGAATACCCCAAATTCATATCCACCCCTGAAGTGCGAGTGGTACCGATGTTGGCCATTGGCAGCGCCGCTGTTCCGAGGTATAATGAGAGCGTAGGCGTGAATAGCAAGCCACTGATATCCTTCTGGAAATAATCGCCGGTAAAGGAGATCTTGTTGCCAAAAAGACGAAGGTCGAGACCAGCGTTCAGTTGTGCCTGCTTTTCCCAACGCAGGTCGTCGTTGCGGAAGGACGCAATGGTAGCACCGATGGATGCCGGCTCATTGCCAAAGGAATAACCTGCGTTCTGTCCAACATTATAGGCGTACAACAACGTGGAGATTCGCTGATACTGCGGATTTACATTCTCATTGCCGGTAACACCATAACTACCGCGCAATTTGAGCAGGCTGATGGCCTTGGAACGGAAGAACTTCTCGTTGGATACCACCCAGCCAAGGGAACCGGAATAAAAATTGGCGAATTTGTTGTTGGCACCGAAGGCATAAGATCCATCCCGACGAAGCGTACCGGAGACGAGATAACGGCCATCGTGGTCGAAATCAACGCGACCGAAATAGGAAAGATTCCGCCTTTCATACTGATAGGATCCGACATCCAGCCCATTGGTCGTGGCAAGGCCGGTGGCGGAGGATATATCCGCGAAATCCCAAGAGTTGAAGGGTACATCCTGACGAGAGCCGCTTAGGTTATTTCCCGTCACGCGGGCCATGGAAAACCCTCCCACCAGATCAAACAGGTTTTTTTCAGCAAGCGTGAAATGGTAGTTGGCGAAATTCTCGAACGTGTAATTGAAGTAGTTTGTCTTGTACTCATACACATTGTTATGCGAACCAGGTCGAGGGGTTCCGTCGGCATACAATGTGGAATTGATATGCGATGGGCCGTAGAAAGACAATGGCGTGAAGCCCTTACCGTTGACCTCTGTATTGGTATAACCGAAGCGAGAAGTGAATGTAAGATCCTTCAGCATCTCGTACTGGAGTTCCAGCTTTCCATACAGCTTGTTGGTCATCCCCTGGTTATAGGTATCCTGGAGTTGGGTAAGCGGATTGACAATCTCGGAAAGAATCCGGGGACTGAAACTGTAGTTTCCATAAGTGCCTGCGACATTGTTGAGCACGGGGAGTGTCGGGTCAAAGTTCAGTGCATTGGATAGCACCGAATTGATGGCATTCTCCGCAACACCGGCATTCTTGATGTTGGTGTACGTCGTGTTGGTGATGAACTTCAGCTTCTTCGTCAGATCGAAGGTGAGGTTGGCCGTGGCGTTGAGTCGGTTGAAATAGGATTTATCACCGCCACCCACGATACCTTCCTGCGATAGGTAACCACCGGAGAGGAAGTAGGAAACCCGGTCGCTACCGCCGCGGGCGGCGATCGTATGCGATTGCATAGGCGCGCGCTTGAAGATCTGGTCCTGCCAGTTGGTACCGACACCGAGTCCGTTCAGGTTTTCGAAGATCAGCTTACCGCCGGAGAGCATACTACCCTCGTTCAGGATGGCGGCATATTCAGATGCATTCAACACACCGATCTGGTTCAGCACCTCTTGCATGGCATAGTTACCATTGTAAGTGAAGGATGTCTTCTGTGATTTGCGACCGGACTTGGTCGTTACCACAATCACGCCATTCCCCCCCTTCACACCATAGATCGCGGTAGTGGCGGCATCTTTAAGGACGTTGATGGACTCAATGTCTGCCGGATTGATGCTGTTGAAATCATCCAGGGTTTGAATGGAACCATCCACTACAACCACCGGATCGGTACCGGTGTATGAGGGAATACCCCTGATCAGCACCGTGGGCTTCACGCCTGGCGAACCGGCGGATATGACGGTGACGCCGGATGCCCTTCCCTGGATGGCGTCTTCAGCCCTGACAGGTTTCAGCTTTTCGATATCCCCGCCTTTGACGGTGGATACCGCACCAGATACTTTGGTTACCCGTTGTACACCATAACCTACGACCACTACATCCTCGAGATTGACCTCGGCTGATTCCAACCGGATGGTTATTTCCCCTTCAGTGATGGTTACTTTTTTGTCGGCAAAACCGACAGAACTGACGATCAGGGTTTTAATGCCTGTGGGCAATGTAAATTTAAACCGACCATCTTCTCCTGTTGAAGTGGCCTGCACGACACCGGGTGCCTGCACTGTGGCCTTGGCGACGGGCTTGCCGGCGGCGTCCGTAACCGTGCCGGAAACCGTTCGGTCCTGTGCAAATGTTGCAGTCACTCCCCAGAACAGGAGCGAGAACAACAAGCGCAATTTGTTGCGTTTTCTCATATGCAAGTGTTAATTGGTTGGATATAGCAAAAAAAGTCTGCTACGAAATAACAAAAAGCTTTGATGATGATT
>JBIKIB010000067.1:0-13113 GCA_044361845.1 Chitinophagaceae bacterium
GACAGACTATTGTTTTAAAAACAAAGAGACGGCTGATATTGCGGAGCTCAGGTACAAAAAGACCGGGAATCTTGTATTTGGAAGCCTGGTGTACCAGATAAGTGGAAAGGATAAGAATTTCGGGAATATCAAAGGTGGCATAAGGGGTGATACGCTGATCGCGGATTACACTTATTTTTCGGAGGGTTTTGAAAGTATGCGCCAGGTCGTTCTGTTGAAGAGCGGAAGCGGATGGAAGGAAGCTGTCGGAGACATCGTGGTGGAAGGCAAGAAATCCATTTTCAAGGATATGTCCACCCTGAAGTTCCAGGGGTTCATGATGGATTCAACGCAATGCAAGTGACCCATCAAGGACTTAAAGCACAAATAAAAAAGCCGGAAATGATTTCCGGCTTTTTTATTTGTGCTTTTATTTTCAAGATTAAAATCGGAGGGTCTTTGGCAGGTATTTGGCCAACAGTTCTTCATAGTAAGGCTTCAGCTCACTCCATACCGGCGGGGTGGGATTCTTCGAATAGAGGTCGTAAGGGTTGAAGAGATTCACCCACTTGAGCATTTCGCGATCATGGTCATCGAGCAAGTATCCGTATTCACCCTCACGATGCCAGGCATAAAAGGAATGATACCGAAGCATGTACAGTCCAGGCTCTGGTATATAGTCTTTCAGCATCTGGTATACATACTCATCATGTCCCCATGACATATGAACATTTCGCAGTCCGCAACCTTCTTTGTAAACACCCAGTTTTGTATTGAAAGCCTGGTTATGGAAGTCTGGATTGTCCTTGAAATATTCCGGATAGACCACTTTGTCGGAATAAGCGCAGCCAACGGGGAAGGTATCCCCTACAACCGCCCACTGCGGTTCGCCGAAGAGGCAGAGGACTTTGCCCATATCATGCATCAGACCGACGAGTACCATCCAATCGGGGTGACCGTCTCTGCGGATGGCTTCGGATGTCTGTAGCAGATGCTGAAACTGATCGAGGTCCGTATCCGGGTCAGAGTCATCAACGAGCTGGTTCAAAAAATCAAAAGCAGACCACACGGGCATCTCCTTCTTATCGAACTTCAGGTAGTCATTCTCTTTTTGGCGCACAAAATCAAAGGTCTGATATGTATGATTCAGCCGGTAGAACTCCCGGACGGTATCACGGGCGGGCTCGTCATAATTGCGGTATTCTTCTGTAGACTTTGAGGTCGCGATCGTGTCAGGCTCAGGATATCGCTCCAACACGAAGTCTTCCCATTCGTCAAGGCTTTTCAGCGGATTGATCTCCGCGGGCTTAAGCTGTTTTTCGAGTGCAGACATGGCAAGGATTTTATGAATGATGAACAAGTCGCATGCAAACCGCTAAAATACTGTTTTTTTTTGGCGCATAAAACGATAATTTGTGCTTGACACAATATTGTTTGCCCCTATATCAATTGCTCCATGAAGCTTCAATTCACCGACTATTCGGTTATCGTCCTGTATTTCATTTTCGTGATCGCAGTAGGGTTCATCCTCAAGAAAAAGATCCGCTCCAGCAATGACTTCCTGAACAGCAGCCGGAATATCCCCTTGTGGATCACAAGCCTTGCCTTCATCTCCGCCAATCTCGGTGCGCAGGAGGTTTTGGGAATGGTCGCTTCCGGTGCCAAGTACGGCATCATGACGGTGCATTTCTACTGGGTGGGAGCCATCTTCGCGATGGTATTCCTTGGCGTGTTCATGATGCCTTTTTATTACGGCAGCAAAGCCCGCAGCGTGCCCGAATACCTCTATATGCGGTTCGATGAAAAGACCAGGGGGCTTAATGCCATCACCTTCGCCGGTATGACGGTTTTTTCTTCAGGCATCTCGCTATATGCCCTTGCCAAACTGTTGGAGATCACCCTTAATTGGGACTTCGACTTTTCGATATGGGTGGCGGCCGGGATCGTGATGGTGTATACTTTTCTGGGAGGGCTTACCAGTGCCGTGTATAACGAGGTGCTGCAGTTCTTCCTGATCGTTCTCGGCCTCTCTCCATTGGTCATAGTCGCCATGCAGGATGCAGGGGGATGGTCGAACATCAAGGCGAATCTCGAACCACAATACATCCACGCATGGAAGTATCTGGGCAGTGCCGATCAGAACAGTATGGGCATCAATGCCATCTCCATGATCTTCGGGCTCGGGTTCGTGATGTCTTTCGGATACTGGTGCACGGACTTCCTGGTGATACAGCGGGCCATGATCGCGAAGAACATGAATGAGGCCCAGCGAACACCGATCATAGCGGCGATCCCGAAAATGTTCATGCCGCTGATCGTGGTGCTCCCGGGTGTTGTGGCGATCGCGCTGATGCAGCCGGCCCTGCAGTCGAAAGGCTTTTCCATCCCCACGGCAGCTGATGGCGGCATCGACTACACGATGACGCTCCCTGCCCTCATCGGTCATTATTACCCAAGCGGTCTCCTGGGCGTAGGGGTGACGGCTCTGCTGGCCTCCTTCATGAGCGGCATGGCCGGCAACGTGACAGCCTTCAACTCCGTATTCACCTACGATATCTACCAGGCATATTTCGTGAAGGGCCGCTCCGACAGGCACTACCTGCTCATCGGGAAAATGATCACTGTCGTGGGCATACTCATATCGATCGTAACGGCCTATGTCGCACAGAGTTTCAACAATATCAACGACTTCCTGCAACTGGTGTTCAGCTTCGTGAACGGTCCTCTTTTCGCAACCTTCGTGCTGGGCATGTTCTGGAAACGCACGACCAGCCACGGGGCTTTCACCGGATTGCTGATGGGTACCATCGCGGCCACCGTGACGCACGGACTCACCATCGCAGAAGGAAAGGGCGGATGGATATCTCCTCAATTCAGCATCGGCAGCGGCATGGCACAGGCATTCGCCGTAGCATCGGTCTCCTTCATCGTGAACTTCGTACTCACCATCGTCGTAAGCCTTTTGACGAAACCCAAACCCGACGAGGAACTGAAGGGACTGGTCTATTCACTGACCGATAAACCCCGCTCCGGCGACCTCCCGTGGTACCATCGGGCATCCACACTCGGACTGATCCTCGTGGTCATCACCATCCTCCTGAACTGGCTGTTCTTCTAAACTAACGTATATGTATAACCGATTCACCGACCTCAGGTTCATCATTGGGCTTTTCTTCACGATCATGGCCGTGCTGGTGCTGATCGGATACCTCACCGCTGCCGGACCTGCAGAAGCGATAAGCCTCTATTCAGGGTCTGCCTTCCTGGTATTCGGACTGCTGATGATGTATCGTACAGGCACACCGGATGAGGATTGAAAGCAATTCTTCATCCGGCATCCTATCAATTAAAAATGAGTGCTCCGGGTAGCTGATCAAGCATCCGCAGCACTCATTTTCATCCGGAGGATGCGACTCACTTCAATCTGATCGCGAGCTCATCAAGCTGCTTATCATCGATCGATGCCGGCGCGTCGAGCATGACATCCCGACCGCTGTTATTTTTAGGGAAGGCGATGAAATCCCGGATGCTTTCGCTGCCGCCAAGGATGGCGCAAAGCCGGTCGAAACCGAAAGCGACCCCACCGTGCGGAGGTGCTCCGTATTCGAAGGCTCCCAGGAGAAACCCGAATTTATGCAGGGATTCTTCTTCGCTCATACCAAGAGCCAGGAACATTTTTTCCTGCAGGTCGCGCTGGAAGATCCTGATGGACCCGCCACCGATCTCATTCCCATTGAGCACCATATCATAAGCGTTCGCTTTGATCTGTGCATAGGGGTGGGCCAGGTAATTGGCAGGGTCGGTGATGGCAGGGTCGTTTTGGATCATCAGGGAGATATGATCGGGCTTCGGTGAGGTGAAGGGGTGATGGCGGGCCACCCAGCGGTTGTCGTCTTCACTGTATTCGAACAATGGGAAATCCAGCACCCATAGCAACCGGAACTCGTCTTTCTTCCGCATGCCCAATCGTTCGCCCAACTCCAGGCGCAACTCGCTGGCGGCCTTTCGGGTTCTTTCCTCCGGCCCGGCCAGGATAAGGATGAGATCTCCCGGATTGGCACGGCAGGCACGGGCAATATCCTTCAGCTTCTCCTCACTATAGAATTTATCCACAGAACTCTTGATCGTTCCGTCAGCATTACACTTGACAAGTACCATACCCTGCATACCGATCTGCGGGCGTTTCACCCAATCCGTCAGTTCATCCGTTTGTTTGCGGGTATATTCCGCCGCTCCGGGCACCGCGAGGGCCACCACTGTTTCCGCTTGATCGAACACATTGAAACCGGCGCCTTCTATCAGGTCGCGGTGGTCTTGCTTATCCATGAATACAGATGCAGGCTTCTTGAGGTTGCAGAGCATCATGCCAAAGCGGATATCCGGCTTGTCGTTTCCATAGTGCCACATGGCATCCTCCCAGCTCATCCTTTGTATGACATCCGTGTAGTCAATACCTTTCACATCGAGGAATATGCGTTTGACTAGCCCTTCGAACATGTTGAGGATATCCTCCTGTTCGACGAAGCTCATCTCACAATCGATCTGTGTGAATTCAGGCTGACGATCCGCGCGCAGGTCTTCGTCGCGGAAGCATTTCACGATCTGGTAGTATCGGTCGTAACCACTCACCATGAGCAGCTGCTTGAAGGTCTGCGGTGATTGTGGCAGTGCATAGAACTGGCCGGGGTTCATCCGGGAGGGCACGACGAAATCACGGGCGCCTTCGGGTGTGGACTTGATCAGGAAAGGCGTTTCGATATCCATGAAATGATGCTCATGGAGGTAGTTCCGGGCAGAGCGATTGACGGCATATCGCAGCTCGATGTTCTTCCTGACGATGGTCCTGCGCAGGTCAAGGTACCGATAACGCATCCTCAGGTCATCGCCACCATCGGTATCATCCTGGATGGTGAAAGGAGGTACGGATGAGCGGTTGAGGATACGGAACTCCTTCACCCCGATCTCTACATCTCCCGTGTGGATATTGGGATTTTTATTGCTTCTTTCGATCACCGTCCCGGTCACCTGGATGACGAACTCACGACCCAAAGGCTGCTCGTCGAGTTGTGCTCCCAGGCTTTCAGCAAAAACAAGCTGGGTGATGCCGTAGCGGTCTCGCAGGTCAATAAAAGTGATGGCCCCGAATTTCCTGACTGTCTGCACCCAGCCTGCAAGGGTGGTATCCTGTCCTGCATGTGTTATCCTGAGTTCCCCGCAAGTATGCTTTCTGTACATATTTTTCGCCATTATAGGAGCTCAATGCCCCTTGTTTACAAGGGTGCAAAGATAGAGAATGCATCGAAACGAGAGGGGATCCCTTTAATATGTACGGCAGTTTACCGGTGCAGTTCCTGCTCATTGATATTGTTCGTCCTGACAGCCATTTTATCCTGGTAAGATCTGTTACGGGCAAGGAAGATATAATAGTACAGGAGTAAGATCAGACCGATCGAGAAGGGGATCACGGTGAGTTGCCGAAGGCCGATATCCCCGAAGAGGTTTTCGTCCCATCCAAAGAACTCCCCGACCATCCAGGTGCAGTTGGCCGTGATCCAGAGGGTGACCACCAGATTATGCAGCAGTTCCGAATGGATATGTCTGGTCTGCCAGGTGATGAGGATGGCCACGGCCAGTGTGGGCAGGATCATGATGGTACCGAGCGTTTTGAAATTCATCGCCCAGCATGTGTCCTTGATCAGCCAAAGAAGGATATGCA
Organism: Chitinophagaceae bacterium; assembly: GCA_044361845.1. GTDB lineage: Bacteria > Bacteroidota > Bacteroidia > Chitinophagales > Chitinophagaceae > Pollutibacter. The sequence goes on from JBIKIB010000067.1 coordinate 5,696, forward strand.
TGTTCTCGACCCGACGAAAACGATTGGGTATGGAATAAATCCTGTTTTCCTGCATCTGCGTTTTGGTTATGGATGAAAACAAAAATATGGATTTTGAAAAACCATCTTATTTATTTTTCGGGAGTTCCTTTTTTATGAAGAACATCCAATCTTTTTTTATGCCAGGAGGAAAATAAATTTCTTTATTTTCGGTGACCAACTTAAGCTCGCCGGTTCTGCCATATTTCTCACTGTATGAAAACAGTCACAAAATGACCGGAGAAGCGCTTCTGCAACACTATCGAACCATGCCTGGTTATTGGGATGAGATGCTCTCCGCAACGGGCATCCGCTCAGAATACCAACAGGTGGCGTCAACGCTGCAACAATTGCGGACCGATGACCTCTTTCAAAAGGACCGTCTGGCAGCTGACCTGTTCATGAACCAGGGCATCACATTCACAGTCTACAGCGAAGACAAAGGCATTGAAAGGATTTTCCCCTTCGACATCATCCCCCGCATCATCCGGGCAGCGGAATGGGAGCATATTGAAAAAGGGATCCGCCAGCGGCTGCAGGCATTGAATCTATTTCTGAAGGATATTTACAACGAACAGCAGATCGTGAAGGATGGCATCGTGCCGGCAGAACTCATCGCATCCTGTCCCCAATACACACGTGAGGTACATGGTATCCGTCCCGCCCACGACATCCACGTGCACATTGCCGGCATCGACCTGATCCGCGGGGCGGATGGTGTCTTTTATGTGCTCGAAGACAACCTCCGAACCCCTTCAGGAGTGTCATATATGCTGGAGAACCGCGAGGTGACAAAACGGCTTTTCCCAGACCTGCTCTCGGGTAACAAGGTGCGCATGGTCGGCAACTATCCTCTTATGCTGCACCAGAACCTCGTGTCGCTCGCCACCCGCCAGATCGCACAACCGGTCGTGGTGCTCCTGACACCAGGCATCTTCAACTCGGCCTACTATGAACATACGTTTTTGGCAAGAACGATGGGCATTCCGCTGGTGGAAGGACGCGACCTGATGGTGGATAACCACAAAGTGTACATGAAGACCACACAAGGACTGCAGCAGGTGGATGTCATCTACAGAAGGATCGACGATGAATACCTCGACCCGCTCGTATTCCGTGCCGATAGTGCATTGGGGGTGTCCGGTCTTATGAGTGCCTACCGTAAAGGGAACGTTGTGCTCGTGAATGCCGTCGGCAACGGGGTGGCGGATGACAAGGCTATCTATGCCTATGTGCCGGACATGATAAAATACTACCTGAATGAGGATCCACTGATCCCGAACGTCCCGACATACCAGATGAGTGACCCCGATGCATTCCGCCATGTTTTTGCCAATATCGGATCGATGGTGGTCAAGAAAACCGACCAGTCAGGCGGCTATGGCATGCTCATGGGGAATAAGGCGGAGGAACAGGAGATCGAAGTCTACCGGCAACAGGTAGCCGAAGATCCCAGGAATTTCATCGCCCAGCCCATCATCACCCTGTCGACCGTACCCTGCTTCCTCGATGGGAAACTGCAGTCGCGGCATGTCGACCTCCGCCCCTTCGCCCTTTGCGGACCCAATGGCATCAGCATAGTGCCCGGTGGACTGACGCGAGTCGCACTCAGGGAAGGATCCCTTGTGGTGAACTCATCGCAGGGAGGAGGCAGCAAGGATACATGGATCGTTGATGGATGAAAGCATGATACCTGGATTGCCGGCATCGATTGATGTCAGAAAAATCAGCATGATGCGATGAAAGAAAAATACAGCAGGATTGGGATCATCGCGGTAGCAATGCCATAAAATAAATATAAATTATCCCGGAAGGCTGCGGTACAACCCGGAAGCCAACACAAAAAAATCACCTCATCATATGATGCTATCCAGAATCGCCGATTCACTCTACTGGCTGGACAGATATATGGAACGGACCGACAGTATCCTCCTGATCCTTCGCACGGAATATGTACTTGCCCTCGATAAAGGCAGTGAACAGCCCCATTCCTGGCGATCCGTTCTGGAACATTTCACACCGGCGACAGAAGCACAGATCCTCGATTGGGAATATGACACCATCCGTTCGCTCCGGCATGTGATCACGGATTCCGACAACATCAATTCCCTGCGGGCACTGCTCACCCGTGCACGCGAGAATGCACGTGGCGCACAGGACCAGATCACCAAGGAAGTTTGGGAACAAGTTAACCACGTGTACCATTCGGTGAACAATCCCGCATTCGAAAAAAACCTGGAGGGGAAAGACACCCTTCGGCTGATCGACAGCATGACGGAGATGATCACACTCTACCGGGGTGTGACAAGCAGCACCATGCCCCGCAATATGGGTTGGAGCTTCATGAATATCGGCAAACACACCGAACGATGCATGATCACACTCGATATGAGCAACAGGTATTTCAGAGAGATCGGGTATGACCTCAATGATTCAAGGGATATACTCTACTGGCGACAACTCCTGCTGTCGCTGTCAGGTTATGAACTGCATCTCAAGACGTACCGCAACAGCCAGCACACACATAATGTCGCGGATCAAGTGTTCCTGAACCGACATTTCACACGGAGCCTCCGATACACACTTGATAAGATCGGACACTACCTGCAGGATGTGACCGACACGAACAATCCTGCTGAAAAAGATACACTGAATCGTGCCTTCGGAAGACTGCACAGCAAGGTGCGCTACGCAGAACTCGACACAGAGGGAGCTTTCGCCCCGCAACAATTCATCACAGACATCCGCAACGACCTGGTCCGGTTCACAAAACTTCTCACCCAGGTATTTTTCTCTTACGCATAAGCCACCAAGATGCCCGTTTTCAAAATACAACACGTTACCCGTTATACTTATGACAGACCCGTACGCGAAAGCACCAACGAGATCCGCATCTACACATACCCATCACCGGATATGGAAATGCTGAAGCATGAACTGCTCATCACCAGCGATCCCGAACTACATGTATTCCATGACTATTGGAATAACCGGGCGGCCGTCTTCAATCTGAAAGACCCGCACCGGGAACTCACCATTGAAAGCAGACTCGTCGTACGTACCAGATCTGCAGGAAATCTGCACCTTAATTTCAGTACCGGCAGGGATGCGATGATGCAGGATAGCAGACAGAACCTGCCACTGCTCGAACTGATGCGTGCTGATAAGATCACGAATCAGTCGGAGATAGAACGCATTGTAGGTATGATCGACCAGCCTTGGAAAAGTATAGCCGCAATGGTGCAGGACTGCAGCCAATTCATCTACCAGCATTTCAGCTATATAAAAGGGATAACGGACATTGAGACAACGGTTGATGAGATCCTGAATCTAAAAAGCGGGGTTTGCCAGGATTTCGCCCATGTCATGCTTCAAATCCTGCGCACGATGGGGATCCCATCAAGGTATGTGAGTGGATATGTTTGCCCGAATAAAAATGGTATGCGGGGGGTGGGCGCCACCCATGCATGGGTGGAAGCCTGGATCCCAAAACACGGCTGGGCCGGCATCGACCCCACGAACAATGTCTGGGTAACAAACGAACACATCCCACTTGCCGTTGGCCGGAACTTCAGCGACTGTTCACCCGTCCGCGGTACATTCAAAGGACCGGCAAAGCAACATATGACGGTATTTGTATCCATCGGATATGAGGATGGTCAGATCTTCGAAGAGGTGAATGAAGTGAAGATGCAGCCACTGCCATCAGCGATCACGGCAGAACCGGTCGCCGAGGGATTCAGTGCACAACAGTGACCCTCCCATCATTTCCTTCTGTTAGCTGCAAAGATCTTCTTTCCCCCATACGCCGCCCCCGCCGCCAGCAGCAGCGAGAGGCCTCCATCGACGGGAACTCCCCCCGTCTGACCATCTCCGTCTTCAGGATCCGACAGGGAAAAAGCGTTCATTGAAATCATGAGCATTATTGCGATGAGTATCTTTTTCATATTTGTTTCTCTTTTTACTGGTTTTTGAATTGTAACGCGGAGGAAGGAGATACGCAGAGCATCCTTTGCGTACCTCCTTTCTCTGGGCTTACATTCCTCACTCTAACACCATCCGCAGGGTTTCTTTGAATTGTTTGTCTGCACTGATCAATCGTACGACATATTGTCCGGAAGAAAGATGCCTGCCCTGCAGCACACGGTATTCGCCATTGACAGACCGGTGTTCCAGTGTGCTTGTCGCAATCAGGCGACCCGTCATGTCCAGTACCTGTACCGTGTATATGCCCGGTACGACCGCCCGCAAGGATAGCTTCACATCAGTCGACTTCGAAGGGTTCGGGTAGAGCTTTACGCTTGGCTGCTCGGCTGCATCGTCAGGTTCCAGCGTCACGCCGGTGCCCGGACGACCCGCCTCCACGTACACGATCTCGAAGCGTGTGGAGTCCCAGTCAGCACGACCCGTACCGATGAAGTCGTAGTCCGTCGGCTGGCTCATATTTATTTCCACTTCGCGTTTGAGGACGTTGTCCTTCAGCCAGGCCTTTACATAACGGTCACGCATACCCCTCGGATCGATGTGCACGATCAGCGTCTGATCCCCCACCCCACTCATGGTCAGCGGGATCGAGCGTTTCACATCCTTCGGCCAGGGAAGGCCCTCCCCTGAAAGGGATTTCTGTTCGCGCGGGATCCAGAGTGCACCGCGACTGATGCCGTTGCGGAGTTTTTCCCTATCTGTCTGATCCGTCAGACTTTCTTTATGAGATGTATGGAAATCTGCCATCACACCGTCGATCAGGTTGCGTTTGCCTTGTGCGTCGGCACGTTCCAAGCGGACGTACATACGGCCATGGTCGTCCGGCTTGTCATTGGAGAAAGGTGACAATCCCGCCGCCGACTCACCCGACTTGTGCAACTCCATGATGGAAATGTTGGTGGCGATAGAAAGTGAGCTGACCGGCTCCACAAAGAAGGCCATGCCGCTCTCCAGCAGTTCGGGGTTGATGTAGTTACCCGTATTGGTCACCCACTGGGTGCCTGATTTGTACACGTTCACATAGCCGCCCTGCTTATTGGTGCCCGAGATGTTCGCATCCCATATCCAGAAGCTCGAATTGATCACCGCACTGTTGGTCGTGTAGAAGGCATCGAGATCGAGCACGCTCATGTAAGGGTTGCCCACCAGCGTGAACTTCGATGTCGATGCAGGAGCCACGCTCACCGTCTGGTTGCCCGTCTTCAGCGCGCCCGTGCTGTGGAAGGTCGTAGCGCTCGAAGTTGTGGCACTCGGAAAGTCCAGCTTCCGGTCGCCGCGGGTGAACACCATATAGCCCTGATTTGCTGCTGCATAGGTGGTCGTCATCGTCGGTACGTTCTCACTGCCAAAGCTGCCGCCGCCGGCATCGCCCACATAGGATCGCAGGCTGCTGACCTGGTTGGCCACACCGATCCAGTCGAAGCCGGCTGTCGTGGCTTCCGAAGCCGTGGCGTAGTTATGCCCAACGATCGGCGTGCCGCTGTTATCCGTCTCCCCATCTCTGCTTGCCGTCAATGTAAGGTCCAGGCCAGGTCGGCCGTTCATGAAGAAGTGTCTGAGGGTACCCGTACCCGTTACCGGCAGGCTCACCAGCCGCCAGGCCCGGCCCGTGCCGTCGCTGTTCTGGTTCTGCGGCACGTAGCGCTCGGCGATCACGTTGCCGTTGAAGCCGCCCGTCACCGCACCCACACGGGCCGTACCGGAGGAGTTGCTGGACAACCTGAGTTTTCCGTTGGTCGTCAACGTACCTGCCGTCGATCTTAGTGTACCCGAAACTGTTAGTTCAGCCCCGGATGCGTCGATCGTCACGCCAGTGGCGTTATCGATCTCCAGATCGGGTATATCGCCGCCGCCCGTGATCGTCTGGGCCCCGCTGCCATTCATGATCACCCTGCCCGTACCGGAGATATTGCCCGGCATCGACAGGTTGCCCTTGATCGTCAGGTTGTGGGCGCCGAGTTTGAGCGCGCGGCCGCTGCCGTTGAAGTGCACGTTTCCGACGGTCTTGCTGCCGTCCAGCTCAAGGTCGCTCGCCGCGGCGGGACTGAATATGATATCGTCATCCGTCTGCGGCGCGCGGCTGCCCGTCCAGTTCGATGCGGTATTGTAGGCATTGGTCGCCCCTGTCCAGGTAACCTTATACCTGAATCCGGGTTCCGTATCCGTCCCACCCGTCGTTGTGACCGATACCGCACCGGAATGGCCCGTGCCCAACACGGCCGTGATGGTTGTGCTGTTGACCACCGTGAACGTGGTCGCAGCCGTACCGCCGAAGCTGACGGTCGAGACGTTGTCGAAGTACTGTCCCGTGATGGTCACCACATCGTCCTCCGTCGCGGAAGACGGCGTGAAGCTCGTCACCACCGGGGCGCCGGGGTTTACGACCAGCGTGCGGTCCACTTCCGGGGCGGGGTTGAAGCTGCCGTTCCCGGCCTGGCTCGCCCGGATCAGGATATTGCCCGGACCCGTGATGTTCAGGGTATTCGTGCCTGTTATGTTTCCCGGTCCGCTCACCACGGTGAGGGACACCGTCAGGCTACTGCTCGATGTGGCCGTCAGCGTTTGCGTTAGGCCGGTCGAATAGGTCACCGCTGTCGGTGAACCGAAGGTGATGGTCTGGTTGTTCTTTGTGACGTCCATGGTCACCGTCTTGCTGCCGGCGGCATGGGTGGCCGTGGCAGACGTTGTGGCGTTGAACACCAGATCTCCTGTAGAACTCACCCCGCCCAGCGTATAGCTGCCCGCACTTACCAGCGTCAGTGTACCCGTGGCTGTACCAGATCCGATCGCGATCATCACCGGCGCACCGTTGCTGGATGTGGCGGTGATCGACATATTGCTGGCCGCCGCCAGTGTCGTGGTGTTGGGAATGTTCAGTATGATGGCCGGCGTCGCGGGACTGACGGTCAGCGTCAGGGTCGTCGAAGCCGAGGCATAAGCCCCTACTGCCGCCTGCGTGGCGGTGATGGTCGACGTGCCGACACCGACGATCGTCACCTGGCTGCCGCTCACCGTCGCGACGGACGTGTTGCTGCTGGCAAAGCTGAACGCCCCCCAGCTGACGGCAGTCGGGGCTCCCAGGGAGAACTTCGCGTCGCCGAAGGTCTTGGTGATGTCAGTAAAAGTGCCGAGGGCATTGGTCTTGAAGCTCTTTTGGTTGCCATAGGCCGTGCCGCCGCTATGCGTCACATAGGACCTGACATAGTAGGTGGTGTTCCGGGTCAAGCCCGTGATATTCGATATGAAGCTGCCGGTCGTGGCAGAGGCATCCGCAAGTTTGAAGTGAAACGTCGTGGGTGAGGCGACGGTGTTCCATACCACCCCGCGCTCAGTTATTCCGGTATAGCTGGCACCGACCGTTCCGCCCGTGGTGGCCGTCGTCTCCCTGATGGCCGTCACATCCGCCGTCAGCAGAC
>JBIKIB010000367.1:0-3991 GCA_044361845.1 Chitinophagaceae bacterium
GCCCAGGCTTTGCCCGTTCAAGAATACCTCGCATAACAACTGGTAGCAAAAAACAGGCAGCACTAAAACCACATACAACCACATCCCTGAACCCGATCCGTCAAGGAGATCCATGATCCCCAATACGGCAAAGAAATAGGCGGCATAGATGACAAGGTCGATGAAATAGGCCACCAGACGGTCACCAACACCCGCCAGTTGATATTCCAATTCGATATTCTGGGTGGTCTGTATCCGGATATTCGCCATACTGCAATTTAGATCTTTTGCATCATGCACGGGAGCAAGTGGACCACACTTTCGATGAAGCATACGGCCTGGCCCTTTGAAAGCTTCTTTTTTACTATATTCGTCTGACTATGCGTGAGGCGCTTTTTCTCAGGAGAAACCGGGATCGTTGGGCAAGCTATGAGAAGGAGCCTGCTATGGATCCCGATGAATTGGCCGACCGCTTCATCCGCCTGACAGATGACCTGTCCTATGCCAAAACCTTCTATCCGGATAGCCGAACCGTACAATACCTGAACGGATTGGCGACATCCCTGCACCTCGATATCTATAAAAACAAAAAAGAAAAACAGCACAGGATCTTCACATTCTGGGCATACGAGTTGCCATTGGTGATGGCCCGGCACCGGCGATCCCTGATCCATGCATTTGCATTCTTCATGTGTTTTGTCCTGATAGGTATACTGTCAGCACATTATGATGATAACTTCATCCGACTGATCCTCGGGGATAACTATGTGAACATGACCAATGAGAACATCGAACAGGGAGATCCTTTCGGGGTATATAAGAGCACCGATCCGCTGCAGATGTTCCTGGGCATTGCATTCAACAATATCTATGTCTCCTTCAGGGTATTCGTCATGGGCCTTCTCTTCGGTGTGGGCACGGTTTACGGGCTTTTTTATAACGGCATCATGCTCGGGTCTTTTGAGTACTACTTTTTTTCCAAAGGGCTTGGCTTCGATTCAATACTCGTCGTTTTCATTCATGGCACCCTGGAGATTTCCGCCATCATAGTCGCCGGGGCCGCCGGACTGGTACTGGGCAATGGCATACTTTTTCCCGGGACCTACACGCGGTTACAGTCGATGAAGCAGAGCGCAAAGGATGGTGTGAAGATCATCATCGGGCTTCTGCCGGTGTTCATCACGGCAGCTTTTTTTGAAGGGTATCTTACCCGGCACACGGGCATGCCCATCTGGCTGAGCCTGCTCATCCTGCTATCTTCCCTGCTTTTTGTCTGCTGGTATTTTTTGATCTATCCTGCAAGATTACAAAGGTCAGTTCCGGACCAGTTGCCCCGGAAGCCTGGTATTGAAACGAATAATCATCCTGAAAACATCCAAGAATATGCAATCAGAGACATCCTACCCCCTGCGGAAAACGCGTGACTTCGGCCTTACCATCAGCGATACCCTTCTTTTCGTGAAAGGAAACTGGAAGGGACTTCTGCTGATGTATTTGATTTTTGTCGTTCCATTCCTGTTGGCAGGTACACTGGTCGGGGCGGAGAGCTTAGGTCAATTTTTCTATGACATGTTCTCAAAGTCAAATGACATTTTTAGTTTTCAGTTCATGGAACACGCCCCCATGGTCGGACTGTCATTATTATGCTACATGATCGCAGGGGTACTCTATCCGACACTCGTTTACATCTACATGGAACGCTATGAGGCCGGTGAAGGCGAGATACCCACGCTGCAGGAATGTGCATCCAGGCTTTTCTTCATCGGACTGTCAAACGGTGGATACTGGCTGGTGACTATTTTCGGATTCATCCTGATGGCCATGATCATCACCATACCGGTGCTGGGGGCGATCATATTTATGTTGGCTTTCTTTTACCTGGTCGTCTCCTTTTCCATGCTGATCCCCGTGAATACTATAGAAGACAAGCCCTTTCCGTTTGCTTACCGCCGAAGCATCGAACTGGTCAAGGGTCGCTGGTGGTATACCCTTGGGGTGACGGTGGTGCTGTTCCTGATCTATTATTTTTTTGCGATGATCATAGGCTTGGCCTCCACCATGGTCTCCGGCCTGTCCTCCGTCAATTTCCTGGACCCGAATGCAGCCTCGCAGATGTTCACGAAAAAATATTTCCTGGTGAGCGGCCTGTCCGCGATCGTACAACAGGTATTTTATCTCATCATCCATGTCGGTCTGGGTATGCACTATTTTTCCCTTCGTGAAGAAAAAGATGGCAGTGGGCTCCAGGCAAGGCTCGATCAATTGGGGAATGACAGCCCCAAAAACGGACATCCCGATGAGGAGTACTGATGCAAAGGACCGGTTTCAGACATCTTTACTCAGGATGATGCTCCTGTTCATCTGCTGCATGCCGGTCGTGGCAACACTGCATGCCGGGAAACCGGTCCGCAAAGACGCTGAGAAGGTGGAACTGCGACAGATGCCAAAAAAGGACCTTGATGCCTATCGGTCAAATCCGGCATTTCAGTACAGCCATCCTCCTGCCGTGAACAGGAGCCTTTGGGATTCCATCCTGTCGTGGCTCTGGCAGAAATGGAATGCTTTGACGCAGTACCGGGGCATCCGCGATGGGTTGAAGGTGCTGCAATGGGTACTGCCGATCGCTTTGCTGCTGTACGCAGTCCTTAGGATGATGGGCATGGAAAAAGCCATGCTTTGGGTGAAGGGTGATAAAGGGAATATGAGGGCCTTCGACCTGATGTCGGAGAATATCCATGAGATCGATTTTGAAACGGAGATCGCCGCTGCTGAACTGGACGGAAGATACCGGGATGCCACGCGACTGCATTATCTTCATTCATTGAGGATCCTCTCCGGAAAGGGAATCATCCAATGGTCCCGGTATAAGACGAACATCGATTACACCCGCGACATGAAAGGCACGCCCATGGCTGATGGCTTTGCCGATATCACCCGGATATTCGAATACGTCTGGTATGGTGAACTCCCCGTCTCGGCGGTGGACTATCGAACGGTGTCTGAACGTTTCGCGGATTTCAATAAAACCGCCCGTGCATGAAATGGCTCCGGATCCATATCGCCATCATCGTGCTGATCCTCATCGGATATGCATACGTCGATCATAAAAGACCGCCGGTGGTCAGTTGGGATCCGACTTTCAGCAGATACGACCGAATTCCGTTCGGTACCTATGTGCTGTACGATCAGCTGGAGCATCTGTTCGATACCGCCCCGACGCCTCATAAGGGAACGATCTACGATCACCTGAACAACCGTCAGGATACCGGTGAGTTGTATATGATCATCGCAGGAGCTGTCAACACCTCAAAGACCGATGAAAACGAACTCCTCCGGCATGTGGCCATGGGCAATACGGTATTCATCGCTGCCAGTGAACTCAGCCAGGGCTTGCAGGATACCCTTGGATGCCGGGTCACATCTTTTAACCCCGAATTCCAAAGTGGGGATTCAATATCCCTGACTTTGGTGAATCCGGCATTCGGCAGGCAGGCAGGTTACCGAATGATGCGGAACACCGTCAATGGTTATTTCGAGGAATTCGATACAGCAAGGGCGGTCATTACAGGAATGAACAGCCGGGGGCAAGTGAATTTCATCCGTATGCAGATCGGCAAGGGAAGGCTTTTTCTCCACGCGGCACCATTGGCATTCTCCAATTTCTTCATTCTGAAAGAGGATAACCAACAGTATGTGTCGCATGCAATGTCCCTTCTTCCGAAAAGACCGACAGCCGTGTACTGGGATGATTACTACTCCATCGGGAGGGGAGGGCCGACCACCCCGCTTCGTGTGATCCTCACCCGGCCACCATTGCGTGCGGCCTATTTCACAGCCCTGGGTGCCATCATACTTTTCATGCTCTTTCATTCAAAAAGGCGGCAGCGCGTGATCCCGGTCATCCCGCAGACAAGGAACACCACCATGGATTTCGTCGACACGGTCAGTCAGCTATACCTCAGCCGACACGACCATCGCGATATCGCCCTGAAGCAAATAGGATATTTCCTGG
>JBIKIB010000205.1:0-6708 GCA_044361845.1 Chitinophagaceae bacterium
TTCGCCGGGCATGCCCGGATCACCACGCCTGTGATCGAGCCGGGGAACACCCATGTGTTCCACCAGTATACCATTATTCTCGAAGGGGTTGACCGCAACGATTTACAGCAATATCTTGCGGCCCGGTCGATACCGAGCATGATCTATTATCCGGTACCGGCACACCGGCAGAAGATGTTCACCGATCAGGGTGCGGGTGGTGAGGATCTTCCGGTCACGGACTGGCTGACGCAGAGGGTCATTTCCCTCCCCATACACACCGAAATGGAACAAGGACAAATTGAGCACATTACAAGAAACGTTATAGACTTTATTCAACAAAACTGATCTTAATGAAAATTGCTGTTGTAGGCACTGGCTATGTAGGACTTGTCACAGGTACCTGTTTTGCCGAGACCGGGAACGATGTCACCTGCATCGATATTGACCGGAACAAAGTGGAGAAACTTTCCAACGGACAGATCACCATTTATGAACCCGGGCTGGAAAAGCTATTCCTTCGGAATCTGAAGGAGGGACGGCTCCGTTTCACCACGCAGCTGGAAGAGGGCATCAAGGGATCCTCCATCATATTCCTGGCACTTCCGACCCCTCCGGGCGAGGATGGTTCGGCAGACCTGAAATATGTTCTGGGTGTAGCCCGTGACCTGGGTCATATCCTTAAAGATTATGTTGTGATCGTCGATAAGAGTACGGTCCCTGTGGGCACCGCAGAGCGGGTACAGGCAGCTGTCGAGGAGAATTACAAGGGAGCCTTCGATGTGGTCTCCAACCCTGAATTCCTGCGCGAGGGCGTGGCCGTGGAGGATTTCATGAAGCCTGATCGTGTGGTCATCGGTACGAAATCCGATCGTGGCCGCAAACTGATGTCAGAACTCTATGCTCCTTTCGTTCGGTCAGGTAATCCGCTGATCTTCATGGATGAGCGATCTGCGGAATTGACCAAATACGCGGCGAATTCGTTCCTGGCCACCAAGATATCTTTCATGAATGAGATCGCACAACTCTGTGAGCGTCTTGGTGCGGATGTCGATATGGTCAGGAAAGGTATCGGCAGTGATGAACGCATCGGCAAAAGATTCCTTTTCCCGGGCATTGGCTATGGTGGCAGTTGTTTTCCAAAGGATGTACAGGCCCTTGTCAAAAGCTCCGGTGAGGTTGGCTACGATTTCAGGATCCTGGACGCTGTCATGGACGTGAATGAGCGTCAAAAACTCCACCTGATGCCGAAGATCAAAAAGTATTTCAACGGCGAACTGGCCGGTAAACATTTCGCCTTGTGGGGACTCGCCTTCAAGCCTAATACCGATGATATCCGGGAAGCCCCGGCGTTGTATATGATCGACTCGCTGCTGGCACAGGGAGCCACCGTGTCAGCCTTCGATCCGGAGGCCATTCCCAATGTGAAGGCCATCTATGGCGACCGTGTCCATTTCGCTGAGAACCAGTATCAGGCATTGGAGGGTGCAGACGCACTATTGATCGCCACGGAATGGAACGAGTTCAGGACACCGGATTTCCTGCGCATTGTGCAAAGTCTGAAGAACAAGGCTATCTTCGACGGAAGGAACCTCTTCGATGTGGACGCCATCAAGAACCTCGGTTTCTATTACGAAAGCATCGGCCGTCCGGCAACCAACCAAACATCTTGATCAATGGAAAAAAAGCGTGTATTAATAACCGGTGCCGCCGGCTTCCTCGGTTCACACCTCTGCGACAGGTTCATCAAGGAAGGATACGATGTGGTCGGGATGGATAACCTGGTGACAGGGGATCTCCGGAATATCGAGCATCTGTTCAAATTGGAAGCGTTCGAGTTCTATCACCATGATGTATCGAAGTTCATTCACGTGCCCGGACGCATCGATTACATCCTTCATTTTGCATCACCCGCCAGTCCGATAGACTATCTCAAGATCCCTATCCAGACATTGAAAGTCGGCGCACTCGGAACGCATAATTGCCTCGGTCTCGCCAAGGCCAAGAACGCAAGGATGCTCGTGGCATCCACTTCCGAAGTCTATGGCGATCCACTGGTGCATCCGCAGACGGAGGAATACTGGGGGAATGTCAATCCTGTCGGTCCGCGTGGCGTATATGACGAAGCGAAGCGATTCATGGAGTCGATCACAATGGCCTATCATACGTTTCATGGTCTGGAGACAAGGATCATCCGCATCTTCAATACCTATGGTCCGCGCATGCGGCTCAACGATGGCAGGGCACTCCCGGCTTTCATAGGGCAGGCTCTGCGCGGAGAAGACCTCACCGTCTTCGGCGATGGAAGCCAAACACGCTCGTTCTGCTATGTCGACGATCTGGTGGAAGGGATCTACAGACTGCTGCTGAGTGATTATCCGAATCCTGTGAACATCGGGAATCCGGTGGAGATATCCCTGCTTGATTTCGCCAAGGAGATCATTTCCCTCACCGGCACGAACCAGAAGATCGTATTCAAACCCCTTCCCCTGGATGATCCCAAACAAAGGAAACCGGATATCACCAAAGCACAAACCATACTTGGATGGGAACCTAAAGTTGACCGTGCGACCGGCTTGAAGATCACATACGACTATTTCAAGTCCTTACCCAAAGAAGAATTATTCAAGCAACCAAAGGAATTCAACTCCATCAAATAATGAAAATCTATCAGGACCTCATAGAGAAAAATGCCAAGCTGGGGGTCATAGGCCTTGGATATGTGGGCCTACCCATCGCGTTAGAGTTCGCAAAGAAGATCTCCGTCATTGGATTCGATATCAATCCAAAGCGTATCGAAATGATGCGCAACGGTCAGGACCCCAGCAAGGAAGTGGGGGCTGAAGAATTCAAAGGCCGGGATATTGTTTTCACCAACGATCTGAACGTGCTGAAGCAGGCACGTTTTTTCATCGTGGCGGTACCCACGCCTGTGGATAAATTCAACGTGCCCGACCTGAAACCCATTCTGGGGGCATCCACTACTATCGGGAAGGTCGTCAAGAAAGGGGACTATGTCATTTATGAATCAACCGTTTATCCGGGTTGTACGGAGGAAGATTGTCTGCCCGTGATCGAGAAGATGTCGAACCTGAAGATGGGGGTGGACTTCAAAATGGGTTATTCACCCGAAAGAATCAATCCGGGTGACAAGAAAAATACCCTTCGTACCGTGGTGAAGATCGTCTCCGGGTCAGATGCTGAATCCCTGGAAGAGATCGCAAAAACCTATGAGCTGGTGGTGGATGCCGGTGTACATCGTGCCACAACGATCAAGGTGGCAGAAGCGGCAAAGATCGTTGAGAATACACAACGCGACCTCAACATCGCACTCATGAATGAGCTTTCGATGATATTCGATCGCATGGGCATCAATACATACGACGTCCTCGAGGCCGCCGGGACCAAATGGAACTTCCTGAAGTTTTCCCCCGGCCTGGTGGGTGGGCATTGCATCGGGGTGGATCCATACTATCTGACGCATAAAGCAGAAGCCCTGGGCTATGATGCGAAAGTCATCGCCGCATCCCGTTTCATCAATGACAACATGGCCCGCAACGTGGCCCGGAAAGTTATTCAGCATGTGCTCCGCAACACGCCGGACGTTTACAACGCAAGGGTGCTCGTGAAAGGTGTCACGTTCAAGGAGGATGTGAGTGATATCCGGAATTCCAAGATCATCGATACCGTCAAAGAAATCCAATCATTCAACATCAAAGTGGATGTGGTGGATCCTTTCGCAGAGCCGGACGAGGTGAAGGAGGAGTATGGACTTGCCCTGGCCTCCGCGGATGGAAGGGATTATGATGCGATCATCATCGCAACGGCACATGAGCCTTACAGGAACCTCACCCCGGCTGATCTTTACGAGTTGACACGCCCGACCGGACTTATCGCCGACCTGAAAGGGATCTTCAAGGGCAGGATCACCGAGCGGGATTATTGGAGCCTTTGATCACAATAGACAATCATTATGAGCAGGAACCTTCTTATTACCGGCGGAGCGGGCTTCATCGGCTCCCATGTGGTGAGGCTTTTCGTCCATAAATATCCTGACTACAGGATCTTCAACCTCGATGCGCTCACGTATGCGGGCAATCTCGAAAATCTCCGCGACGTGGAAGATGCACCCAATTATCGGTTCATCAAATGTGATATAACCGACGAGATTTCCATCAACAGGGTGTTTGAGGAAAATGGGATAGATGCCGTGATCCATCTGGCGGCAGAAAGCCATGTGGACAGGTCGATCATGGATCCGCTGGGATTTGTGAAGACCAATATCCTCGGCACCGCCGTGCTGCTAAATGCCGCCAGGATCAGCTGGAAGGGCCGAATGGACTGTCTTTTTTATCATGTTTCCACAGATGAGGTCTTTGGCAGTCTTGGGGAAACCGGATTTTTCACTGAAAAGACGCCTTATGATCCCCGGTCGCCGTACTCGGCATCCAAGGCATCATCCGACCATCTCGTCAAAGCATACCACCATACCTACAAGCTGCCCGTGGTCATCTCCAACTGCTCTAACAACTACGGTTCGCATCAGTTCCCGGAAAAGCTCATTCCCCTCATGATCCATAATATCCGGCATAGTAAGCCCCTGCCTGTTTATGGCGAGGGACTGAATGTGCGTGACTGGCTATGGGTGGAGGATCATGCAAGGGCGATAGATGTGATTTTTCATCATGGCGAAAACGGCGAAACATATAATGTCGGTGGGTTCAATGAATGGAAGAACATCGACCTGATCCATGTACTCTGCAGGATCATGGATCAAAAGCTCGGAAGGCCGGAAGGTGAGTCGGCAAAGCTCATCACCTATGTGAAGGACCGCGCCGGACATGACCTCCGGTATGCGATCGATGCATCCCGGATCGAACGTGAACTCGGATGGAAACCATCCCTTCAGTTCGAGGAAGGACTTGAGAAAACAGTGGACTGGTACCTTTCCAATGGGGAATGGATAGAGCATATTACATCCGGCAGCTACCAGGAATACTACCGGCATCAGTATGTCACCCGATAGATCAACCGTACCTAATGAAAATTACAGAGACCATATTTCCGGGCGTACTGCTTATTCAGCCCGCTTTGTTCCATGACGACCGTGGCGTTTTCCTGGAGAACTATAATCTTCGCAGATACACCGAATCAGGTATCTCCAACGATTGGGTGCAGGACAACCTGTCGTCTTCATCCTTTGGCGTGATCCGCGGATTACATTATCAGCTGAACCCTTTCGCACAGGCGAAAATCGTTCAGGTCATCCGCGGGAAAATCCAGGATGTCGTTGTTGACATCCGAAAGGAATCTCCAACATATGGCCGGTCGATCTCCGTGATACTGGATAGTGAGCAACGGATGCAGATCCTCATCCCCAGGGGATTCGCACATGGTTTCTCCGTGCTGAGTGAGAAGGCTGATGTACTCTACAAGACCGATAACTACTACAGCAAGAACCACGAAGCCGGGATTCTCTTCAACGACCCGGATCTGGCCATCGATTGGATGATACCCGCTGACAAGGTCATCGTATCTCCCAAGGACCTGGAACTCTCCCGTTTCGCAGATGTCGTCACTAATTTTCAATACAAACCCTGAGCGAAGTGAAAGTATTGGTCACAGGCGCTAATGGTCAATTGGGCAAGGCACTGCGGGAGATCGCAGGGAATTATCCGGGACTGGATTTCACATTCCTCTCCAGAGAGGATCTGGCCATACATCATTTCGAACTCGTCAGGAATTTCTTCCGGGCGATACACCCTGATTTATGCATCAACTGTGCCGCATATACCGCTGTGGACAAGGCGGAATCGGAGCCTGAGCTGGCCTTTCAGGTCAATGCCGAAGCAGTTGGCGTCCTGGCAGCGGTATGCAGAGAGCATGGGACGAAGTTCATACATGTCTCCACGGATTATGTTTTCAGTGGATCCGCATCCAAACCATATCAAGAGGATGACGAAACAGATCCGCAAAGCGTATATGGCGCTTCCAAGAGGGAAGGAGAACGCCAGGCCATGCTCTATGATCCCGGATCCGTCATCATCCGGACATCATGGGTGTACCACCATGAAGGAAAGAATTTCGTCAAGACCATGGTTCGGCTCATGGGTGAAAACCCATCTGTAGGGGTGGTCGATGACCAATGGGGTTCGCCCACCTATGCGGTGGACCTGGCTGAATGCATCCTTGATATCGGAACCTCAGGTATCCATGAGCCGGGTATCTACCACTTCAGCAATGACGGCGACATTACCTGGCACCAGTTTGCAATGGCGATCGCGGAGATCCTGAAGAGCCCTTGTGAGGTAAGGGCCATTCCAACCACATCATATCCCACTCCGGCGAAAAGACCGATGAATAGTGTGATGGATAAATCAAAGATCGCCCGTGTCTATGGTATCCGGCTCAAACCATGGAGGGAGCGTTTGGAAGTCTGTATCAAAAAGATGATAACCTGAGACTTACGGTATCGGGTACCTACCGATTGAAAACAAGACAGCCGGGAACGATCGTCGTCCCGGCTGTCTTGTTTTCAATCAGTGGATAAATAGATCAATCCACTTTTCTTCCGCCTTTCAACTCATCCGTCAGTTTTTGGAATTCCTCGATCCTGCCTTCCGCCAGCAACTGCGCTTGCTGGGGCCATGTACCAGGATTGTGTATGCGGTATGCATCACCCGCCTTATCCAGGATGGCCTGCAGATCTTCTATTTTTGTGCCGGCCAG
>JBIKIB010000217.1:0-6357 GCA_044361845.1 Chitinophagaceae bacterium
TTTCTTCCAGCTTGGGTCCGATCCCTTCGATCCGCTTGAGGTCGTCAGGCGTCACCACCGGAACTGGTTCAGCTACAGCTGCAGGTCCGGCTTCAACGACCGGTTCAGCCATAGCTTCAGGTACAGCTTCAACGACCGGTTCCACCGTCACCGGTTCTGCCACAGCAACTGCTTCAGGTGCTGGTGCCGGGGCATGCTCCACGGGTGCCGGTGTTATAGTGACCGCTTTGCGGGTGATCTTCATCTCAGACGAAGCTTTGGGAAGGCTTTTTTGATCTTCGAGGGCTTTCGTGCTCTGTGCTAATTTCTCTTTCAGTTTTTTGTTCTCATCCGTCAGCGTTGCGATCTCCGCTTCGTTTTTTGTCTGGTCTGCACCGGGAATGCCAGCGGCCTCCCGCTTTCTGTCCTCTTCCATTCTGGCAACATCCGACTGATACTTGATCACCATCAAACGGCTGCTCTGAAGGTCGTTTTCCAGCTTCGAAATGCGATTGTTCAGGTCAACCATCTGGCTTTCATCCAGGGCGGCAGAAAGCCTCAGTTTTTCGGATAGGGCAGCGTTCAGTTCTGTTTTGGCAGTGGCCAGTTCTACGGTAGAGCGCTGCAGGTCTTTTTCCTGATTCCGAACCCGATTGCGCAGTGCCTCGACCTCGGAGTGATCGACGATCATCGATGTTACTTTCGCATGTTCATTTTCAAAGTCAAGTTTGTATTTACCTGACATTTCATGCACCTGATTGAGTTCCTTCTGCAGCTCCTGCATGCGTGCTTTCAACTTCTCCAGCTCGTGTGCTGCAGCTGCGAAAGAGTTTGATTTCGACAATGCCGCATCAAGCTGCCCTTTGATCTTGTGATGACGGGAACGTTCATCCTGAAGCTCTTTCTCCAGGGATTCAAGTCGTGAGACATGGGCTACAGAGACCGTCGCTTTGCGTGCGAAAAAAAAATGATATGCGACAGCACCCAGCACGGCGGCCAGAATCCAGAGGATCGTCACCTCCGTATTGGATACTCTAACGGAAAAATCCCTCCATCCGGGATCGAATAAACCTAGGAACCAAAACATGGCTTGAATTTTTAGGGTGAAAAGAATACAGGATCACTTACCTGTGAATTATGGTGAAATTAACCAAATCCAAGGTCAGGAAAAAACGCAGCTCCGGAACAGAGCATTAAAAGCGGCAACATCTTTTTCACATTTTGTTTTTCAGCGATATGACCCGTATCCCTCAAAAGGACTATGCCCTTTGCATCGTATCTTCGTTCAAAACCCATTGACATGTCCATGATTCATGCCGCACTCACTGATCCGGATTATGGTTTTGACATTTCAGATGAGGGCGGACACACGATGCGCCTTGATATACCAGTTGACCAGGGAGGGGGAGGAACCGGTTTCCGGCCGATGCAGACGGTTCTTGCCGCACTATGCGGGTGCAGTGGCGTAGACATCGTAAGCATCCTCAAGAAGCAAAAACAGCAGCTGAAAGGATTGGAGATCTCCGTGGATGGAGAGCGGGAGAAAGGCGGGGATATCTCCTTATGGTCTTCTGTACGGTTGCTTATCAGCATCACCGGTGAGGTCGAACCCGGCAAGGCATTCCGTGCCGTGAGCCTTTCGATCGATAAATATTGCTCGGTGGCGGAGACCCTTCGCCGCGCCGGTGCGACCATTTCATGGACACTGACCGTCAACGGAGAGCCTGCAGGGAGCACGACCTGAGTGCCAGCTTGTATCTAATATAAATATAAACGACTCTGAAGATACAGTCCCTGTCTGCCTTGTAGACATGATGTCATGCATTATCCGGATCGATCCATTCCGTCAAATTAATTATCCATCCGGGGCTCTTAGCATTCGACGGGATACTCCATGACATAAATCTAAATATAAAAATCATCAACACGCACAGGGCCGAGGCCCGTTTAAATTTCATATCATGCCCAGACATCCAGAAACCGAAGCCATCAGAGTGCAGACCCGTCGCACGGGAGAGAAAGAGCATTCCACACCGCTGTTCCTCACCAGCAGTTTCGTGTATGATTCCGCCGCAGATATGGCCGCCGCATTCGCGGATGACAGTTTGGATGTGAATATCTACTCCAGGTTCTCAAACCCGACCGTGGATGAATTCATCCGCAAGATCTGCGTACTCGAAGGGGCCGAAGATGGTGTGGCCACGGGTACGGGGATGGCAGCTGTCTTTGCGACTTTCATGACCTTTCTGTCAAAGGGTGACCATATCATTTCAGCATCCGCGTTGTTCGGTTCGACACATGCGATCATCACGAAGTACATGCCTAAATGGGGTATCGATCATTCGTATTTTGACATGAACGATCCGGCCTCCATCGAACCACTGTTCCGTCCGGAGACGAAGATGCTCTACGTGGAGACCCCCTCCAATCCCGGACTGGATATCATCGACATCCGCTATCTGGCAAATCTTTGTGAACAGCATAAAGTGCTGCTGGTGGTCGATAACTGCTTTGCCACACCGGCTGTGCAACAACCCATTCATCTCGGAGCAGACCTGGTGATACATTCTGCGACCAAATTCATCGATGGTCAGGGGCGTGTCCTGGGTGGCGTGGTCGTGGGTAGGGAAGAACTCATCCATCCACTCTATCTCTTCGTGCGAAATACCGGCCCGTCCATGAGCCCCTTCAATGCATGGGTGCTGACAAAAAGCCTGGAGACCCTTTTCGTGCGCATGGACAGGCATTCTTCCAATGCACTCAAGATCGCGAACCTACTCGATGGGCATCCTGCCATCCGCCTTGTGAAATATCCATTCCTGGCCTCACATCCACAGTACGAGATCGCTAAGAAACAGATGTCTTCCGGTGGCGGCATCGTCACGTTCGACCTCAAAGGTGGTATCGAAGCAGGTCGCCGTTTCCTCGACAAGCTGCAGATGCTGTCAATGACCAATAACCTTGGTGATAGCAGAAGCATTGCCTCACATCCCGCCAGCACCACCCATTCCAAGCTCTCGGAAGCGGAGCGGCAGGCCGTCGGCATCACCCCTGGTCTGATCCGGATCTCCGTAGGACTGGAACATCCGGATGATATCCTCGCGGATATCCTGCAGGCACTCGAAGGGTGACTGACCAGCTGGCTTAATGATTAAAAATCAGTACTCTTTTCATATTTATATCACATGGCATCACCCCTCATCTCATCCCTACAGCAGGTTTTCTTTGAACAATTCAATGTCCAGCCACGCATTTTCCGGTCTCCCGGAAGGATCAACCTGATCGGTGAACACACCGATTATAACGATGGGTTTGTGATGCCTGCTGCGATCGATAAGTCTGTTTTTGTAGCTATCAGCAAGCGGGATGATGGACGTATCCGGATATGGTCGACAGATTTCAGGGAAATGTACGAAGGCCATGTGTCCGATGTGTGCAAGTCGGGGATGGGCTGGCCTAACTATGTGCTCGGTGTGCTGGACCAGTTGCAGCAGGAAGGATATCAACCGAAAGGATTCGATATGGCGTTGGCAAGCGACCTCCCGATAGGTGCCGGGCTTTCTTCCAGTGCGGCCGTCGAGTGTGCCACCGTTTTCGCCCTGGATGCGATATTCGGTTATGCATTACCGTTAGATCGAATGATCCGTCTGGCGCAACGGGCGGAGCATTCGTTCGCGGGAGTGATGTGCGGGATCATGGACCAGTTCGCGAGCATGTATGGCCGCGAAGGGCATTTCGTGAAGCTTGATTGCCGCACCATGGAATACGAGTATCATCCTTTCGTGGCGGATGACTTGACACTGTTGATGCTCAACACGAATGTGAAGCATTCCCTGGCATCCACGGCTTATAACCGCCGTCGGATGGAATGCGCACAAGGGCTGGCATGGGTGCAGGAAGCGTATCCTGACGTGCAGGCGCTGCGGGATGTGACCGTCGAGATGCTCGACCGGCAGGTTCGGCACAGGGATGCCACGGTGGACATGCGCTGTCGTTTTGTCGTCGAAGAGATCGCAAGACTCCATGCAGCCTGTTCCGATCTCGTCAATGGGGATATCGTTTCACTTGGAAAAAAACTCCTTGCCACTCATGATGGGTTGCGGGATATGTATGAGGTGAGTTGTCAGGAACTGGATTATCTGGTGGAGAAAGTCCGCACATATCCCGGTGTGATCGGCGCCCGGATGATGGGTGGAGGATTCGGTGGGTGCACGATAAACATCGTCCGCACCGAAGCTGTGGAGAAACTCGTGGCAGCACTCAGTATCGATTATGAGAAAGACATGAACCTGCCACTCACTGCATTCTCCGTGAAGCCGTCGGATGGCACATCGGAATTGTCGCTCTGAAATCTTTCACCGGGCGTGGCAACTTGGGATGAAAATATTATATTCGATTTATGCTTGACAAATTATACAAAATCGCCTGGGCTCTGCCCATGATGGTGCTCATCATTTCTTGCAGCAACCAAAACAAAGACATGACTGATAAAACGGCTCCTACAGAGGCCCCATTAAAAGGCTGGCCCGATCCGGCCAAATTCACGGATTCTGTCGACGGGAAAGCCATGAAGCTCTTTCATCTGAGAAACAGCAGCGGCTATCGTGCCGTACTCTGCAATTATGGTGCACGCCTGGTGGGCTTCTGGATGCCTGACAGCAAAGGTCAGATGACTGATATCGTACTCGGGTTCGACAACAGTAAAAGTTATTTGGCGCCAACGGCAAAATTTTTCGGGTCGGTCGTTGGTCGCTATGGTAATCGCATTGCGAAAGGAATGTTCACGCTGGATGGCAAACAATATACACTCAGTATCAATAACGGCCAGAACAGTCTGCATGGCGGGCCTACGGGTTTTCACAGCAGGGTATGGGAAGGTTCCCAGATCGACAGCCAGCATGTGCGTTTCACGTATCGTTCGCCCGATGGAGAGGAGGGATATCCCGGGAATCTGGATATCGCCGTCACCTACCGCCTCAGCAATTCGAATGAACTCTTCATGGATTATGAAGTGACGACTGACAAGAAGACGGTCATCAACATCACCAACCATAGTTTTTGGAACCTTAACGGGGAAGGCAGCGGCACTGTCCTGGACCATGAGTTGATGCTGGCATCTTCGAGTTTCACGGAGATCGACAGTACACTCATCCCAAGAGGTGTTATACCGGCCGCCGGCACACCATTTGATTTCTCCAAACCCATGAAGATGGGCGCAAAGGTCGGAGAGGATCATATCCAGCTCTTGCACGGCAAAGGGTATGACCACAATTTTGTGCTCGACAGTGCCTTCACCGGCAAACCCGTCCTGGCGGCAAGGGTCAAAGGGGATAAGTCAGGCATTGTGATGGAAGTTTACACGACCGAGCCGGCGATACAATTCTATGGCGGGAATTTCATGAAAGGGCTGCAGACATTGAAGAGTGGGGCTAAGGATGAATACCGCACGGCGTTCTGCCTGGAGACCCAGCATTACCCTGATTCTCCGAACCATCCCGAGTTCCCGACCACCGTCCTTGAACCGGGTCAGAAATACGTGAGTACCACCTACCACAGGTTTTCTGTGGAAGGTTCGAAATAGTTTTTTGATGATCCTTGAAAGCCCTGCCAATAATGGCGGGGCTTTTTGATTTCCTTCAATGGATGGAGGGATATTGTCGGCGTGCATGATTTTATGTACCGAAGTTGAATATTCCCGAAGAGGCACTTATGCAGGATGCATCCTGTCATTATCGGCATATTTGTATCTGCCTTTCCGGGCAAATTTCAACTTCGACGTTTTGTACTTGTGGTTTTCCGGATTTATTATTCTACACTGAATGTAAAAATCCGTTCAGTCTATCAGGGGGGCAAGCCAAACAGGTGTTTAATAGTACCGAACTCCAAAAGGGGATGGAAGGAGATAACTCAGAACTCAATAAGAAGGAGGTGGAGGAGATGCTGAAATTAATGTTATTGGGTTTTGTGAACGACCCGTTTGAGTTCTAAAAGAAGATGGATATTCCTCACCTCATCAACGTCTTTTCAAATGAGATTTATAGGATCTATAAGCATCGGACTAACTATTATATTTTGATTCCCCTCACCTTCAAAAACGCCAAATATTCCACCATTTTCAACGTGAAACTCACCCCCTAAACACCATTTCCCCCAAAATAGGGGAACAAATAGGGGAACAAATAGGGGAAAAACGACTTTCAGTACTCCCTAAAACAAAATAAGTGGTTGATGATCAACCACTTATATAATTCTTATTGTTGCCCGACCTGGATTCGAACCAAGACAAACAGAACCAAAATCTGTCGTACTGCCATTATACTATCGGGCACCTTCCCTTTCGGGGAGCAAAAATAGTGATTTTGAAAATTGAAGCCAAAT
>JBIKIB010000068.1:0-13028 GCA_044361845.1 Chitinophagaceae bacterium
ACAATCTGCTTTTCCTTTCCTTTTTTATAATGCCTGGGCCCTAAGATCAATTTTAGTAGTATCTTAATTCCGGACTAACAAGATGGCACTGTTCGGATGCTCACAATTTAACGTATTGTAAACGTCTAAAAATCTAAAAACGGCATTAAATATCCTGCTGAAAAGGCAAATCATTGACGTTAATCCATTCCAAAAATTTGGTATAAAAATCCCTAAAGAAGATGTTTACAGCATTGCTTTATCGATAGAAGAAGTGCGTGCGCTTGAAGGGTTAGACCTATCAGACAACGAGCAGTTAGAACGAGTGAGGGACCATTTTGTCATCATGTGTTATACTGGATTACGGTACTCGGATTATGTAAAGTTTGTAAAATCGGACAAACTACATCATATCATTAATGACTCAAATAAAAAAACAGGTGCTTTATCGGATGTACCTATTTTCCCCCCTGTTCGTAAAATACTTCAAAAATATAATGGTGTTCTGCCAACATTAATATCCTCACAAAAAATGGGTGGATACGTGAAAGAAGTGTGTGCGTTAATTCCATCTTTACAAAAGATGACCTATAAAATTTACACTAGGAGTGGAAGAAGAGTTAAGGAGCCATGTCCCAGATATATGATGGTTGCAAGTCACACTTCCAGGCGAACTTTTATTACCATAATGAAACGATGGGGAATCGAAGATTCATCTATTATGGCAGTTACAGGACATCGTGATATAAGAACGCTTAGAGTATATGATAAAACGCAGAGGACAGAGGTGGTTCAAAAGGTTATGACAGATGTCTCAGTACATTTCACAGATTACGAAACGGCAGAATAGGAGTTTATAGCCAGAAAATAGCCAGAGCGTAATAATTATAATAAATAAGCCCTTGATATTCAAGGGCTTATTTCATTTGTTGTGGTCTCGTCAGGAATCGAACCTGAATCCAGGGCTTCGGAGACCCTTATACTATCCATTGTACTACGAGACCTCTGGGCGTGCGATACTGCCCTTTCAAGGGATTGCAAAACTACATGAAATATCGCCTTTTGGCAAGAAAACCCGCTGATTCCCTTTGCGCCGGTCATATTACTCAGAAAAAACAATGCTCCTCTCGCTGCTTACCAGTTTGAACAGCCATGCTTCAGCAATTGGTTGAAACTACCTATTTGGCTTTCAATGGTTTTATTGCGGCAGCCCTCTGATATCCGCAAAATATCATTTGATCAATCCTCCCACATTCGTCGCAAATATCTTGACGGCGATCGCCAACAACACCACGCCAAAGAACTTCCGTACCGCGAGCAGCCCCGCATCACCTAAAATCTTCGCGATGAAATTTAGCGATCGAAGTGTGGCATATACGATCACGAGGTTTATGAGGATCGCTGACAACATGATCAATACGTTATAGTTGGCCTGCAAAGAGATCACGGTCGTGAGCGTTCCGGAACCTGCGATCAATGGGAAGGCGATCGGTACGACGGTGCCTGATTTAGGATCGCCTTCGGATTTGAAAAACTCATGTCCCAACACCATCTCCAGTCCGAGGATGAAGATGACGATGGAACCCCCTACGGCAAAGGATTTTACATCCAGTCCCAAAACTTTCAGGAACTGTTCCCCTGTCAGCAGAAATAGAATCATGAGCCCCCCGGAGATCAGGGTGGCCCTTAATTCCCTGATGCCGCCCATCTTCTCTTTCAGGCTAATGAGCAAGGGTATCGATCCAATGATGTCTATCACCGCAAACAGGGTGAAAGTGACCGTGATGAGTTCGTCGATGCTGAAGTTCATAATGGCAAATGTATACGCTTAGCGTCAAAGGCATGAAAGCTGAAGGATAGTCCCGCCATGAATGTCCTGCCCCTTTCATTGAATCCTGCCACATCGAAATAGCGGGCATTGAAAATATTCCGGACGTCTGCAAAGACCCTGATGGCAGGAGTGAAAGCATATGCTGCATACAGATCCGCGATCCGGTAAGCATCGAGTTCAATGGGGCTGTCCATGAATCTGGGCTCATAACGCATGCCCATGATCCTGGCATTGATCCTCACGAACAATTTTTCATTGAACTGATAACCAACACCCAGGTTCAGGTTGTGTTTGGGGCGACGGAAAAGATTATTGTAAGTGGTGTCTCCTTCCGGCACATAACTGTATGTGGAGGCGTCATACCGGTATTTCACGGTATTCACTTCTCCGATGGTGAAAGCATACTGCTGGCTGAAACTCCATTTCTTTCTTTGATATTCAGTTTCCAGTTCGAAACCTCCTGCACGTTGCCGGTTATAATTGAAGTACCGGAAATCCACATAATTGAAGTCGATTCCATCGCGGATATTTCTTCCGAAGAATACAAGCCTTGTCTGCAAAGCACGGTTTCTGGATCTGAACTGGACACCGGCTTCCGCTGTGAAGGAAGTTTCTGGCCTAAGTCGCGGTTCACCGACTGATGCATCATACAATTGGTAAAGCGAAGGGGCCTTGAAGGCGGATGACAGGTTGAGAAAGAACTTCCATGTGTCATTCACCAGAAAAGAAGGGTTGATGGTGAACGTGAAGTTGTCTCCGAAACGGGAATGTCTGTTGTACCGCCCGCCCAATTCCATATACAAGCCCTTGCCATTCTGCCAGAAAGCGGATGCATAGGCACTTGTCAGGCGAATACTGGCAGTATCAGCTGATAGTTTCGATTCGTATGGACCCCAGGCACTGATAGAATAAAACGACTGATCGGTTTTGTACATGCGGTGGTCCATGCCTGCCAAAATATCAATCTGTTCATTGATGCGGAATTTCCCATACAGTTCTGTGAAGTGTGAGATCCCTTCATAAGATTCACTGCTGTATTTAGAGAATCCCCCTATCGATATGGAGTCATCCAGATAAGCACGTTTCAGATAACTGTATTGATAGTTGGCATGTATGCTATATCCATCCCTTCGATAGATGAGACCAGTTCCTGTCTGCAGGCTTTTGTTTTCTGCAGTAAAGTCTTTCTCGTCACGGTAGGCAGCTCCGTCCAGATCGGTTTTATAGCGGCCGTACAATCCGTTGGCCTGCCACGACAAATGCCTGCCGATCTGTCTTCCTCCCTGTGCACTGAAAACCTGTTGCCGGAAACCATCTTTATCGAAATCCCCCTTGGAGCTGCTGTCAAATGCCGCCGAGAATCCTTTGGTGCGATTGTCCTGATACTGCAACTGGTACCTTGTTTTTTTCACCTGACCCCGGATACCTGCCGTTGCGCGCAGGGTATGGAATGACCCTCCGGATACCGACCCAAAGGCCGTCAGGGGGGTTGTTTCGGTTTTGCGTGTGATGATGTGGATCACTCCTGCTACAGCATCCGATCCGTAGACGGTCGATTGCGCACCTTTTAGGATCTCGATGCGTTCGATGCTTTCGAGGGGCAGATGGTTAAGGTCAAATGTATTGTTGATGGTGGACACGTCGTACATCGGCACTCCGTCGAGCAGGATGAGGGTGTTGCCGGTTGCAGCTCCGCGTAAGTAGACATCCTGATTCGTGCCAGCATTGTTGTTGGCACCTGCTATGACGATACCTGCCTGTCGGCTAAGCAGCTCCGTGAGGGTCATCCCACCTGCCTGGTCAATGACATTGCGGGGGATGATGGTCACCACCTTGCCTGTCGTTTGTTGTTTTTGCGGAAAGCGGTTCGCTGTCACGGTCACTTCGTCGAGTGCCCTGGTCGCGGTGTCGGTCTGGGCAGAAGTTGCTCCTGCCGTTAAAACTGTGAAAAGAAGGAAAAGTAATCCCTTGTTCATGTCCTTAAAGGTTAAAAATTGAACAATGAGGATCCCGGAAGCTGTTAGAAATGCACAGTACCTTACGGCACACAATGCCATCTCCGGCTTTTCTCCCGAAAGCCCGTTGATAATGTCCCAAGCGGCAGGTCTTCTGGCTCGATCCCAGTCTGGCGGCCTTCCCATCCCCTGTTAGAGGGAAAGTGGCATAGTGGTCCAGACTGTTTTTCCGAAAAAGGCGGAAAGGATCATTACAGCTACGGGGATAGCGCCGGAATTTTACCGGACTTCCCTTTTAATGGGTCACACATGTGTTGTGGGACCCAACCGAATGGGAGGTGAAGGTGGGTCATAAATATCGAAACCCCGGTATTTTACATCGAAAGTTTTCCACTTTCAATGTTATTTCATCCCGAAGCATCCTCATTATACGACTTTAAAAATACTGGATCAGCCAGTGGGTGAGGAAACTGTTTTAAAGCGAAAAGCAAGCGCATCAATCTATTATGGTTCAAATGGTCTTTAAAATTGCAAAACAAGTTAAATACTTATTTTCATGGAATATTGACATCCCGCATGAGATCAGCCAACAGACCGATGCTTTCGCTTTTTGACTTCACGATGATCGTTATAGGTCTGGTCATCGGAATGGGTATCTTCCGGACTGCGTCTGATTCGGCCAGGGCAGCCATCACTCCTACGGTATTCTTTGCCGCCTGGCTCTTCGGTGGGGTCATAGCACTCTGCGGTGCACTGACCTATGCCGAGATCGGTTCGCGATATCCCGTCACCGGCGGGTACTACAGGATATTTGCGAAAGCATACCACCCATCTGTTGCTTTTGCCATCAACTGTATCATCCTTATTTCCAATGCCGCTTCTCTTGCTGCGGTCGCACTGATAGGCAGTGAATACTTGTCCGAAACCCTTTTTGCAAAGCCACCATCCGATCTGATGAAGTCCCTCATAGCCATGGGGGCGATCCTTCTATTCTATTTTGTGAACCTCATGGGCCTGAGAATGAGTTCAAGGACGCAGAACATCCTGATGTCGGTTAAGATCGGAATGATTTTGTTACTCATCACGGCACTCTTTTTCCCGGAGCATCATCATACACCCTCGGTCGTAACTGAGGTATTGCCGGTTGCCTATACCTGGACAGACTACATCACATCCTTCGGAGGGGCGCTGGTGGCGGTGTGCTTCACCTATGGCGGTTATCAGCAGACGATCAACTTTGGTGAAGAGATCCGAGATCCAAGGCGCAACTTACCGCGCGGGATCTTCATCGGCATCATGGTCATCATTGCTTTATACCTCGCAGTAAGCTTTTCTTACTATAAGGTCATTGGATTTGAAGAACTGAAGACCAGCAAAGGGATCGCGGCCATCGTGGCCGAACGCATCTTTGGTCCGGCTGGCAGGTATATTTTTTCACTCCTGCTCTTTTTTGCCGTGCTGGCGTATGTGAATGTCATCCTGCTCAGCAACCCGAGGGTGATGTTCGCCATGAGTGAAGACGGGATCTTGCCGGCGGTCTTTCGCAAGAAAGACGAAAAAAAGGATGTGCTGACCGTCAGCCTTACCGTTTATGCCCTACTGAGCATTGGCATCCTTTTCTTTTTGGATACTTTTGACAAGATCCTCAGTTTCACGATTTTTCTTGACTGCATCGGCATGGCCTTTTCCGCAGCTACGATCTTCATATTACGCAAACGCATGAAGGGCGAAGATGACAGCCGGATCTATAAAATGCGGCTTTATCCTCTGATGCCCATCCTGTTCATTGCAGCCTATGTGTTCGTCGCTTTCAGCATCGCTTATGACAAACCCGCAACCGCTGTTACGGCCCTGACAGTTCTCGCAGCTTTTGTAGGAATCTACTTTGCTGTCGGTAAAAGGTCATTGAAAGCTTGAACTATGCTGTTTTATAGGTGCAGACGGCATAAACCTGTGACAAGTGATTTTGTTGAACCCGATTTTGGGTGAATCTTTGCATTTCACACCAAAGTCCGGTAATGATCGGAAATAACATATGAGACAGATCAGATCAGCCTTGATAGGAACCATTTTCATGTCTCTCTTTGCCTTACAGTTGCAGGCTCAGATGCCTGAAACCTGGGATCTTCGCCGTTGCGTGGAATACGCCATGAAAAACAACATCTCTGTGCGCCAGTCTGAAGTCGACATCCGTGCTTCGGAAATCACCCTGAAGCAGAGCGAGATGCAACGCATCCCCACCCTTAATGGTAACCTCAACCATGGTTTTTCCTTTGGTCGTACACTTGACAGGACGACCAATATATTCGTTTCCCGCTCGGCCATGTTCGAACAGGTATCCCTGCAGTCGAACGCATTACTCTTTAATTTTGGCAGCCTGCGGAAGCAGATAGAAGCCAACCGCATCACTGTGGAGGCCGGGAAGGCATCCATCGACAAGATTCGAAATGATATCGGATTGAATGTTGCAAACCAGTATCTCCGTACCCTGCTGAGCAAAGAGCAGCTGGAGCTAAGCCGAATCGTTCTCCGGCAGACGCAGTCGCAACTCTCCAATACCCGCAAACTGGTGGATGCAGGAACCCTGCCCGAGCTAAATGCAGCCGAGCTGGAGGCTACGGAAGCAAGGGATAGTGCTACCGTGGTCCAGACGAACGCCCAGTTGCAACTGGAACTCCTGACCCTTAAATCCTTACTCAACCTGCCGGCAGATATCCCCTTCGATATCGACACGCCTCCGGTAGAACGCATTCCGGTCGATAATATACTCGAGCAGGATCCCGAAGGAATTTTCGGTACAGCAATGACCAATCAGCCACAGATCAGGGCAAACAATCTCCGCGAGGAGGCTGCCCGGAAACTGCTGGAAGTCAGGAGAAGCCAGCTTTATCCCTCCATTAACGCATTCGCACAGTTGAATACGAATTTCAACCAGTTCTTCCAGAAAAATACAGGTTTCAATATCACCGGTGAGGCTGCAACGGGCACATACGTTAGAAACGGGTCGGCAATCCTTCCGGTCTATTCGCCTACTGGCACACTGATGACTTCAAAAAAGGGATTTGGTGAGTTGTGGAACGGATATGGTCAGCAACTTCGTGACCAGTTCGGTCAGGGCCTGGGAATCAATATCAGCATACCCATCCTGAATGGATGGCAGTCACGCGCGAACATAGAACGGGCAAAGCTTGATATCCGCCGGCAGCAACTTGCCATAGAACAGGATACCCTGCGCCTGAAACAGGATATTTACACAGCATATCAATCGGCCATCGGATCCTACCAGACCTTCCAGGCAAGGGAAAAAGCGGTGCGGACAGCGGAGCGTTCTTTCGAGCTGGCCTCAAAACGGTATGACATCGGAGTGATGCAGACCATCGAATGGCTCACGATCCAGAACAACCTCACAAGGGCCAGGATCGACCGTCTGGTAGCTCAATACGATTATGTCTTCCGGATGAAAGTGCTGGAATTCTATAAAGGAAAAGGATTAAGGCTTTGATGGATCAAAACCCGCGAAATATTCGGATCTACCGAAAATTGAGGGGAAGTTAAACTAGCAGGATCAAAATTTCTTCAGATACAGAAAACAGCAACAATGGAAAAGAAATGGATTTGGTTACTGGTGGGTATGGTCGCAGTGATCGCCACCCTCTTCGGACTCAAGAAGGCCGGGATCATTGGTAAGGAAGAAGGGACCAAGGTTTCCGTGGAGAGCGTCTCCCGGAGAAATATCACCGAAGTTGTCACTGCCAGTGGGAAAGTGTATCCAGAGGTGGAAGTGAAGATCAGTCCGGACGTATCGGGTGAGATCGTCGAACTGACCGTGATGGAAGGTGATAGTGTGAAGAAAGGACAGCTGCTGGCCCGGGTCTATGCCGATATCCTCGCCACGCAGCGCGACCAGGCGGCGGCCGTCGTGAACCAACAACAGGCGCAAGTGGGTAATGCCACTGCTTCTCAGGAAGCTTTCAAAGCACGGATGAACCAGGCTGAAAGGCAGTACGACCGCCAGAAGAAACTATTCGAAGAGAAGGTTATTTCTCGGTTGGAATTCGAACAGGCAGAAAATGCCTACCTGACTTCCAAAGCCGATTACAATGCATCGCTAAAGTCCATCCAAAGCACCAAGGCCGCGGTCGTCAGTGCTCAAGCCAGCTTGCAACGCACCAACAAAGACCTCGGTCGAACAAGCGTCTTAGCGCCTATGAACGGAGTTGTATCCCTGTTGAATGTGAAAAAAGGGGAGCGCGTCGTGGGCAACTCGATGATGGCTGGTACCGAGATCATGCGCATCGCAGACATGCGGGTGATAGAAGTCCGAGTGGATGTAGGAGAAAATGATGTGCCCAAAGTCAGCTATGGTGACACTGCCATTGTTGAAGTGGATGCCTACACGACCAGAAAATTCAAGGGCATTGTCACGCAGATAGCCAGTACCAACAGAGGGGCCGGTGGGTCCGTGTCCACATCCCTTACTGATGTCACAAACTATGAAGTAAGGATCAGACTCATGCCGGATTCCTATGCCGACCTGATAGACCCGGCACGTCCAAAGAATTTCCCCTTCCGCCCGGGTATGAGTGCCAGTGCCGATATCCAGACGAATACCCATGAGAATGTTATTTCTGTACCGATCAATGCGGTGACCACCCGTGATAAATCGGACACCCTGAGTGTCGACGCTTTTAAAATTCAGTCAGGGGATAAAAAAGATAAAAAGGCATCCACACCTACGACCGGAACTTCGCAAGTTGCCACACGCAATGTCGATGAGGTCGAAGAAGTGGTCTTCGTCCTGCAAACCGACGGAACTGTGCGTAGGGTGAAAGTCAGGACGGATATTCAGGATATCAGCTACATTGAAGTGGTGGACGGATTGAAGCCGGACGAGAAAGTCATCACCGGACCTTACACAACCGTCAGCAAATCGCTACGCAATGGCATGAAAGTGAAGGTGGTGCCAAAGGAAGAATTGTTCGAAGTGAAGAAGTGAACATCCATTCAAACAGAGAATCCATGACATTCGGAATGGTCGGTAGCGGCAGTTGGGGAACGGCACTGGTAAAAATCCTTACAGAAGGCGGACACAAAGTACATTGGTGCCTACGAAGTACGAAGATGATCGAACAGGTTCGACACAGAAGGCATAATCCAAACTACCTGAGTTCTGTCCACTTGAATACATCATTGCTTGAACTGACGACGGAACCATCCGATGTCTTCCGGTATGCAGATGTGATCTTGATCGCAGTTCCTTCTGCCTATGTGGTGGACATGCTTAGCGGAGTTGATGGATCGGTCATCAGTGGGAAAAAAATATTGTCAGCCGTCAAGGGAATCCTTCCACAGGAAAACCTTCTGCTGAACGACTATCTCGCTGCTCGGTTTTCTTTTCCGCTGCAGGATTATTTGACGGTGATGGGCCCTTGCCATGCCGAGGAAGTGGCTTCGGAGAAGCTCTCATACCTGACCTTTTCAGGCATCGATGAAGCCTTCACCGACAGGATCGCTCAATATTTCAGCACACCCTATATAAACACCGTCGTCAATACCGATATTATCGGCGTGCAATTCGCTGCCGTCCTTAAAAATATTTATGCACTGGGGGCGGGCATCGCACATGGCCTCGAGTATGGTGATAATTTCCTCAGCGTATTCATCGCCAACTGTGCGGATGAGATGGCCGGTTTTTTGCAAAAGTCCGGTATTCGTAATATCGAGGTTGGTACCCATGAGTATAGTGCAGACATACATCACCGGAAGTCTCCCAATTATGCGGCCTCAGTCTACCTCGGCGACTTACTCGTCACCTGCTACTCCCCGTTCAGCCGCAACCGCACCTTCGGTAACATGATCGGAAAGGGATATTCAGTGAAAGCTGCACAATTAGAATTGAACATGGTGGCAGAAGGTTACAACGCGAGTCGGTGCATCCATGAGATCAACTTCCATCTGAACGCAACGATGCCCATTGCAGATGCAGTGTATCGTATCCTTTGGGAACAACTGCCTGCCGAAATTGGCATGAAAAAAGTGGAGCAAACCCTCATCTAGGAATCCTGAAGCCGAAGGTTCATCAGTGGCTATCTGTCCTCGAACAATTCCGCAGCAATTCCGTCGGCGAATAGTTTACCAGACCTCGTCAGCAGGATATGGTTACTTGAGTGCAGGGCTTTCCCAGATGTGATGAAGGTTGTCGATTCCCGTAAAATCCGTTCTCGCTGATTTTCTCCCCACCGCGCCCCGACCCTGTCCAGATCAATGCCAACAGCAGTTCGGATCGCTGTCATCACGTATTCATTCAGCTGCTGGGTTTCGGTCAGATTTTCAGATTCAGAAGGTATTCGGCCTGTATCCAGTGACCTGATATATGCTGCATTATTGGCTATATTCCACGTTCTGGAAAAACCATCGAAGGAATGCGCCGAAGGGCCGAATCCGAAATAATGTTCCCCGTTCCAGTAGGAAGTATTGTGCCGGCTATGCATACCCGGCAGTGCGAAGCTTGAGATCTCGTAATGATCATATCCGGACTGCTTCATCATGTCCATCAACAGCAGGTATTGTTCTGCCTGTAGGTCGGCGTCGGGCGATTCTTTCTTCTGCTGACGGATCAAGGTGTGTAAAGCAGTCTTTGATTCCACGGTCAGGGCATAACAAGAAAGGTGCGGTACAGAGAGTGCCAGGGCTTTTTCTATGTTCGCCTGCCAGCTTGCATTGTCGAGTCCAGGTGTGCCGAAGATGAGATCGATGGAGATGTTCCCGATGCCCGCATCCTGTGCTGTGCGGACGCAGTCCATCCCCTGCAGAGCAGTATGCGAACGGTTCATCCATCGCAGATCCTCATCCCGGAATGACTGGATACCAATGCTTAACCGGTTGATGCCTTTGCCCTTCCAATCAAGGACTTTTTCCCTAGTCACATCATCCGGATTTGCCTCCAGGCTCCATTCTGCTTCAGGGGATATATCAAAGGAATCTTTTAGCAGCAATATGATACTACTCAGTTCTTCCGTTTCCAGTAAGGAAGGAGTCCCCCCTCCAAAATAAATCGTTTCGATGGTCGCTTCTTTTTTCCCTTCAGTGAGTACGATCTCTTTCATGAGGGCACGAATGAGTGGGTCTTTCAGCTTCAGGGAGGTCGAGAAGTGGAAATTGCAGTAATGGCAGGCTTTCCTGCAAAATGGTATATGTATGTAAATGCCTGCCAATGGATGATGCTATTGACTCAACAAATGTAGTTTTGCCGAAATGATGGGGGTCAAGATCATAATATTTTTTCTTGCGGTTGTCTGTTTTTCCAGACAGCCGGTATGTTCGCAGGAAAGATACGCCCTCAAATATCTTTACACAGATAAAGATACGACAGCAAAAAGGCAATCTTCTGAACTGTTATCCGATTTCCGCAGTAGGTCAGCATGTGAAGCATACATTGAAGGTCTTCCCACATCGTTACTTTCCAAAGGTTTTATGGCGTCATCCATTGACAGCGTAGCCTTTGATAGCACTGGTGCCAGGCTATGGCTATTTCTGGGAGAGCGATACCGATGGGCTTCAGTCACATTACCGGTTTCAGAACAAGGCCTGCTGGAGTCCGCCGGGTGGGAGTATTTGCCTGATAGTGGTGATGTGGTTGACTTTATCCGGCTCGAAGCTTCCAGGGAGAAGTTGATCGGTTTTCTCGGCAACAACGGATATCCGTTTGCATCGGTGAGGGTTGACAGCATACGTTTGGATGGTTCCCTCTTGCGTTCGAGGGTATTGCTGGAGAGGGGTCCTTTATACAGGATAGATAGCATCCTTCCGTCCGGGGGCGGGAAGATCAGCAGGAATTTTCTTTATCGCTATCTGGATATTCCAGCTGGCAGCATCTATCGAAAGGATAAACTCGATCAGATCAGTCGAAAACTCTTGGAACTTCCTTTTCTTAAGGAAACTAGACCATGGGATATGACGAT
This sequence comes from Chitinophagaceae bacterium, assembly GCA_044361845.1. Taxonomy (GTDB): domain Bacteria; phylum Bacteroidota; class Bacteroidia; order Chitinophagales; family Chitinophagaceae; genus Pollutibacter. The sequence continues at coordinate 11,727 of JBIKIB010000068.1, forward strand.
GCTTGGAACCGGTTCAACCATCAACTTATACCTGGAGCAAAAAAAAAGCAGCCAGATGAACCTGTTGGTCGGTTTTCTCCCGGATAACACTCAGGTCGGCGGAAAACTCCTGCTGACAGGAGAGGCTAATATGAACTTGCGCAACGCCTTCGGTACCGGAGAAACCATCATCGCCAACTGGCAGCAGATACAAGTACAGTCGCCCCGTTTGAACCTGGCGTACAATCAGCCATATATCTTTCATAGTGCTTTTGGATTGGACACCTATTTTGATCTTTTGCGCAAGGACAGCTCCTTTCTGAACATAAGTGCCCGTTTGGGTTTTCAATATCTTGTCTCTGCCCGTCAGACCGGTAAGTTATTCTTTCAGCAACAGTCCACAAACCTTTTGACGGTGGATACGGCAATGATAAAAGCCACAAAACGGCTGCCTGTTTATCTGGATGTCACCAATACCCAGCTCGGAATAGATTACCAGTTCGTGGGTACCGATTATCGATTTAATCCCAGAAAAGGGACAGAAGCCTCATTGACACTCAGCGGAGGCGTACGCCGGATCCGTGAGAATGCCGCGATCACCACGCTCACGGAGGATGCTTCCGGTAAACCTTTTGATTTTTCCTCGCTGTACGACACACTTCATAAAAAGCAATATTTGATCCGTGTGAAGGCTTCTTTAACCCGCTACTTCAAGACGTCCCGCCAATCCACCATCAAAGCTTCGATGCAAGGCGGTAGTATTTTCTCCAGGGATCTGTTCCGAAACGAATTGTTCCAGATCGGTGGATATCGGCTGCTTCGCGGATTTGATGAAGAGAGTATTTTTGCCAATGCTTATGGGGTGGGTACGATCGAATACCGTTACCTGATCGGACTTAATTCTTTTCTTTTCGCTTTCACCGATATCGGATTTGCGGGGGTGTCGGATCATACCGAACAATACTCCCACCGGTATTTAGGGGCAGGACTGGGATTGTCCTTCGAGACCCGTGCAGGGATTTTCAACCTTGCCTACGCTGCCGGAAAAAGGGAAGATCTGCCCTTCGATCTGCGGCAATCCAAGATCCATTTCGGGCTTGTCAGCTTTTTTTAGCGATGGAGTCATCTTTGATGCCTACAACCGGTAATTTTGCAGTGAATGATCATAAACGGGAACAGACTCTTTCAATTCATCTTTTTCATTTTCCTGTCAGCAGGCCTTCATGCACAGGGCCTTCAAGACATGATGAAGGATGATCGTTCCGTTCAGGGTTATTCCGGAGATAGCACCCTGAAAGCTATATCCAGGGATACCATTATAGT
>JBIKIB010000368.1:0-3966 GCA_044361845.1 Chitinophagaceae bacterium
CTCACTGATGCTGTTGTTCACACTGAGGATGTTGCTGGTCCCCTTACTTAGCTTTTCAGGAGCAGAACACATCGTCGTGATATTATTGTACCCATCCCCGAATGCGGCGGTGTTCAGGTCAAGTACCGGAGCCCCCAGATATTGAGGTGTCCAGATCGGACCCTGACCAAAATCAAGGAAGAAGAACGCACGCCCCCTGCCGGTCATGCCCACCACCACTTCAAACTCCTGCAGAAAGTTATACTCCACCCGAATCCGAGTGGCAGGGTCCATAATATCACGCTTGTTGCAGTTGGAGATCGATTGGAACCGGGTCATGCCCGTGGTGGTATTGTACTGTGGTATGATACTCGTGCCCGGTGTCGCCCTCGCAGCAGCATTGAAGCCACTGAAATCATTGTACTGATTTAAACTGGGATTCGGGGTCAAACAATCAACATTGCCGTCGATATCATAACTATTGACCATCACATTCTTCAGGATCACTGGCTGACCTTTGTCTGTCGCATCGTCATAACTATTCCCAAGTATGAACTCGAATTTGAACCGACAGCTCCCACCTCCGGTTTCAAAGAAAAAGGTCGGGGTGAAAAACCGGTCTTCATTGCTGTAAAGAGAAACAACCGAAGTGTCCCGATTAGGACAGTTCTGCACCTCCCGGAAATCGAATGGTATCGTACCCGGACAAAATCCCGTAGGATATTGGAAATACCCGTTTGTAATACTCGCCGTGGTGAGGATGCAGTCGATCTGCTGCCCCTCCACCGTCACCACATTGGAGTAAAGGGTGCGACTGCCAACGGTTTGTCCAAAAGTTCCCTTTTTGTGTATCTTTCGGGCATCCGGGAAATCCAGATTGCCATATTGTATGTCGTATACCGGTTGGGCTTCTGCCGGTGAAGATGGCAGCAATGTGAGCAGTAGAAACGCAAATATCACTGCCTGGGATAGATTCCACGCAGGTTCAGCATGTCCTGAAAGATCAGGCATGCATGCAGAGCTCTTACGTTCATGTGCACGCGCATCGGCGCAACACGATTGTTTGATCTTCATGGGTATGGACGGATTGGGGCAATTGTAAGATAAAAAATCGGGAAATGCAATACCAGGCCTTTTTTTCCGATATAACACTTGAATAAAAACTTATCATTGTATCAATTGTATATTGAGTTGATACTTTTACATAGTTGGCATTTATTTTGTAGGTTCGAAACAATTATAAAAAGGGATTTGCAGCTCGTACACACAACAAAATATTCAAAAGGATTTTTCCTTGCCATGTTCCTGTCCTTTTTCCTTCTTACAGGATCAAGGCTTCGAGCACAGGAAATCGCTGTGGTCGTGCACATCGTCAGCAATAAGCCTGACTCCATCACAGACCTCATGGTGCAAGAAGGTATTGAAGACCTCAATGATGCATTCGCCCATCGAAGAACCTATGCCTCCCAAGGCCCCGGTTACAACACAGGATTATCCTTCTGCCTGGCTAAAAAAGACCCTAATGGTGGAAATACAAGAGGGATAACCCGGACAAAATCCGTATTGGGCGATTTTGACCGGGATATTGAGAATTACCGTATGAAGAACCTCGTCTCCTGGGACACCAAAAGATATTGCAATATCTGGATCGTTGATGGGATCAAAACAGAAATCTTCCCAATGTTCGTTTGTGGGAAATGGTTACGCTCCACCGAGAACGGCTATGCAACCCATACAAAAGGTGGTGACTTCTGGGATGGTGTGGTCGTCACCAGTTTTGGGCCAGTACTGGCGCACAACGTAGGACATTACCTGGGGCTGAAACATACATTCACCATCAACGAATGCGCAAACAACAACTGCGAGATCGATGGAGATGGGGTATGCGACACCCCCCCCTCTACCGTGTCAACTCCTGGCTGTGGAGCAAGCATCAATACCTGCAGCTCGGATACCATCAACGGACAGGGGCCGGACCTGCAGGATCTGACGGGTAATTTCATGACCTATGGCGTTTGCACCTTCATGTTCACAAAGGGCCAGGCAGATGTCATGAAGCGAGAGTTGAATTCCACCCGTAAAACACTGCTCTGGACCAACAGGTGTGATTCAGCTTGCAAAGCAGAACCGGTCATCGCCGGATTCACAAGAAGCAACTGGTACCCAACGCCCGGTGATCTGGTACAATTCACCAATACCTTTTCACAGGGAACCACATACCAGTGGACGGTTAACGGGGTCGTTGTCGGTTCGAGTCAAGATCTCAGTTACGCATTTCCCGACACCGGAAAATATGGCGTCACACTAAAAGTCTGGAATAATGATCCGGCATGTTTTGGTTCCCAAACAGACTCCATCATCGTGAATTGCGGCGTGATCTCCCGATTTTTTCCTGATAAACGCATCATTGCATCAAAACATCCTATCCTCCTTGATAGCGTGATCTTTAAGAATCGCTCACGGCCCGATAATGCATCGTTCCAATGGCTCATGAGCAACAATGGCACCATGACGCAGCCTGCGGTGGTCAGTACCCAAAAAGATCTGAACTATACTTTCATGGATAGTGGTAGTTACCGGATCCGGCTGGTGTCAAATGTCGGAGCCTGTTACGATACCACCGAATCGTTCGACCTTCGGGTAGAGGATCCAACGGTCGATGGCGTACCAAACATCCATGAAGTGGTTTGCTTTAACAACGATAAGGTCCGTCTGACTTTTCAGATCTGCAACAATGGCTATTCCACCATTCCTGCCGGTGTGCCTATTTCTTTCTACGATTCTGACCCAAGGCTGCCGGGAGCGAAGAAAATCGGCAATACCTTTCCCATGCCGGATGCATTGACCGGTAAGTGCTGCGGAATAGTCTACACCGTTTTCCTGGAACCCGGACGAAAATATCTGGATACCATCTTCATCGCGTTCAATGACAACGGAAACATTCTCCCGATAAACTTCCCGGATCCCCCTGACACAAATTTGCATGCCACCATTCCGGAATTGAAATTCAGCAATAACCTCGCATTCCGGACAGGCTTCGGCTTCAAGACGACTGCTTCTCCGGCCACTGCAGACCTGGTGCCTGGTGACGAATTACCACTGGTCGGGATCCCGGGTGCAAAGGCAAGCGCATTCAGATGGTTGGCTTCTCCCAGCCTCAGCTGCACCAACTGCCAAACCCCGACCTACAAAGCAAGGTTTACGGACGAGATGGTATTCTTCATTTCCGAAAACGCAACCGGCTGTAAAGATACCGCACGCGTGGCGATCAATGTCCCGCCATGGAACGATTACACGGTCAGGCTAGACTCGCTCGACTGCTATACCCCCGATAGCCTGGTGGTGGACTTCACTTTGTGCGATCTTTATTCCGCCGGATATGTCCCCAAGGGGATCAAGGTTGCTTTCTTCGATGCGGATCCCAAACTCGGCAACGCAAAACGCGTGGGTCCCGTGTTCATAACAGCCGACAGTACCCTCACAAAATGCGGATCCTATCGATTCGTGATTCCATCGGTGACGAATGGAAAAATATACGCAGTGGTCAACCATGATGGCACAATCCCCTTCGTCATGCCGGCAGATTCGATTTTCCTGGAAAAGGATTATCTTAATAATTATGACAGCATCTCAGCCTTGCCCGAAGGCGTGACACTTACCCCTTCCGATACAACGGTCATCCGTAAGCAATTGGTCACGGTCAGCATTGCATCTCAAGTGTATGACCCATCCTCTGTCATCTGGCAAACATCTTCCGGATTAAGGATTTCATGCCTGACCGGTTGCCCTTCCACTTTAGCACAGGTGATGCGCAACGATACCTTGAAGATATCCATGAAAAACAGATACGCTTGCACCATCAGTGGCTTTTCGGTGTTAAAGGTGTTCCCCCCCGATTACCAGATCGATATCCTTCAAACACAATGCTATACGAATGAAAAGACCCTCGTGAAATTCACCTTGTGCATGGGTAATGGTTACGATTCG
>JBIKIB010000069.1:0-13010 GCA_044361845.1 Chitinophagaceae bacterium
GGTCAGCGGAAGAAAATTTTGTCAGGGATTTCAACGGAGCGTTCATCCTTTTCTTGCAAGACCTGGGAAGCAAACGCCATCAGCTCGGCATCAAACTCGACTGGTATGATCCGAATCGGAGGGTGTCCGGTTTGCAGATCGGCCATGGTTCAACGAACCTTAATGCAGCAGACATCAGATACAACACTTTGGGTGGCGGGTATCTTCTTTATCTAAATGATAATCTTAAACTCACTTTCTGGTATGACCATATACGGAATGAGCAAACACAACTGCCGGGTTTGCAAAAAGACCTGAGGGATGATTTTTTCACTGCCAGGGTACAGTTCCGGTTTTGATCATGTTAATATCTTCTTATCCCTTAACATTCCGGCAACATATTGGTAATCTTCCCTTAATGTTCAGTTAACAACCCCTTAATGTCCCAATTCTAGTTTTGTGGCAAATCAATTGCCGTGAGCGCTGCAACGTCCATCAAGTATCGGGTCCTGCTATCAATCCTGGGAAACCTGATTTTTTTCAATCTTTTTTCTCAAACAGCGTTCCTGACAGGGAAAGTGATCAATAATAAGAACGAGCCAATACCGGGAGCGTCGATACTGGTGCAGGAGATGAACAAGCTCGTCACTGCGAATGTGGAGGGACATTTCAGGGTGAGTCTTGAAAAGGGGAAGAAGTATGGAATACTGGTATCCAGTACAGGATACAACAGCAAGTTGTTATCTGAGATGGAAGCCAATATGGATTCGGATGATTTATTGACGGTTGTGCTTGAACCAAAGATCACTACGGGGGAAGCCATCGTGATCCGTTCGACCCGTCGTCAGGAGAGTACAGTGGCCATGCTTACATTCCAGCGTACGAACAGTTCACTTTCCAGTGGTCTTGCAGCGGATTTCATCCGCAGGACACCTGACAAAAACACGGGAGAGGTTCTAAAGCGGGTCAGTGGGGCATCGATACAGGACAACCGGTTCGTGGTGGTCCGTGGTTTATCGGATCGTTACAACTCCGCGATGCTCAACAATGCGCTTCTTCCCAGCAGTGAACCCGACAAGAAAGCTTTCTCATTCGATATGTTCCCTGCGGCGTTCATTGATAATATCGTCATCAACAAAACAGCAACCCCGGAATTCACTGGAGAGTTTTCAGGAGGATTGGTGCAGGTGAATACCCGCGACATACCCACAAAGGATATCATCAGTGTGGGTTTTGGCATCGGATATAACACACAGGCAACGTTCAGGGATTTCCATTCAAATGCCCGCAACAGGTATGACTGGCTGGGATTCGATGATGGTACAAGGGATCTGCCAGCAGACTTTCCAGCGACAGCGCAGGAGTACCGTGCTTTGGGTAAGGACGCTGCTGGTGTGCAAAAGCAGATCGAGCTCAGTCGTCAATTCAGGGGTGATGTATATGCACAAAGTACAGCTGATGCAGCGCCGATCTACAATTTCAATCTGACTTACGCACAATCACATAAGTTAAAAAACGGTGCTTCATTAGGAACATTACTGGGTGTTACGTATCGAAATGCCCGGCTGGTCTATGAAGTTGACAGGGTATTTCATGAGGCGGACGGGTCAAAAGTTTTTGAGTACAAGGATGTGCAGAACCGTTATCAAACGAATCTGGGTGTTGTGGCGAATGTCAGTTATGTGAAAGGTCGTTCTAAAGTGTCATTTCGAAATTTGTTCAACCAGTTGTACGAGGACAATTATTATACGCGCTCCGGTTACAATACGAACCGGCTGAATGATATCCGGTTCAATTCCTCTTATCTCAATCAGCGTTCACTTTTCAGTTCTCAGCTTGAGGGTGAGCATCAGTTATCTGCGAAAGGGCTGCGCTTCAAATGGAATGGCAATGCTGCGTACAACCTCAAAACCCAACCGGATCTGCGCACGGCCCTATATGCCCGAACGATCAATACCAACCAGGCTTTCGAGATCGATCCGGATGATACGAGGCGTTTTTACAGCGATCTGAAAGATTACAGTGTTGGGGGTGGCGGGCAGTTCATCGTGCCGATGGACTGGGGTACAAAAGACCGTCAGACTTTGAAATTCGGGGGGTCAAACCTGACGCGTTTCCGTGATTTCCGCAGCCGTATCTTTCGGTATAACATCACTAATTACAACTCTTTCGTAGCGGCAAATGCGATGAAGCCGGTGGATCAGGCATTCCTCCCTGAAAACATCGGGCAGCAGGGATACTATCTCGAAGAATTCACCAATAATGTCGACAGTTACTTTGGCATTTCAGTATTAAACTCTTTGTATGGGATGCTTGATAATAAATTCGGCGACTTCCGGTTCATTTGGGGTGTGCGTGCCGAAAATTTTCAGCAGCTTTTGACATCCAGAACACAGACAGGATACCGCAGTGCCCGGTTGACAGAGAAGTGGGATATCCTTCCCTCGATCAATGTGCTCATGAATGTCGGTGACCGTCAGAATCTACGGGTTTCAGCAAGCCGCACAGTTGCGAGACCTGAATTCAGGGAGATCGCAGAGTTCGCATTCTTTGATTACGAGATGAATTATGGAGTGAAGGGTGATACGCTATTGAAGCGGTCTTCTGTCATGAATTATGACATTCGCTATGAATTCTATCCAAAAGCAGGGGAGTCGATCAGCATTGGAGGGTTCTACAAGGACTTTACCGATCCCATTGAGTTGCGGTTAGATCCTTCTAGCAATGCGGACTCCAGGAGATATTTCTATCAGAACGCGCTGCGGGCAAGGACCATAGGTGTCGAGGTGGAGGTACGCAAGGGCTTTGACTTCATCTCCCCGATGTTGAAGAACTTCAGTTTTTTTGGTAACTACACATATCTGCGTTCGGAGGTTGTCTTCAATGATTTGAATGCAGGCAATAAGGAGGTCAGTGCGGATCGTCCTTTGCAGGGGCAGTCACCATATCTTCTGAATGCAGGACTGCAATATTCATCCCCTGTCTTCAATGCCTCGGTCCTGTATAACCGCATCGGTGAGCGCCTTGCACTTGTTGGCAATGACGAATTCCCCAGTGTCTATGAGCGGCCGAGGAATCTGCTGGATCTGCAGGTCTCCACCAAGGTACTTGAGCAGCGCGGAGAGATAAAGCTCAACGTATCCGACATTTTCAACAATGATGTTTTCTTTTACGAGAATCTCGATGTACCGACAGGGTATAATGGGCAAACGGACAGGTTGTTCAACCGATACAAGCCGGGTAGCACCTTCACCATCAGTTTTTCGTATGATTTCAATATAGGAAAAAGGTCAAGTAAATAAATAAATATAAGATCATGAAACGGATCATCATCGGAGTCCTTGCGATCACACTTTTCACGACGGGTTCTTGCATCAAAGTAGATTTCAACGAGACGATCAACAACACCGGAACAGGTGGTACGGGTACCACCGATCCACAGGATCCTGCCACCAATGGTGGAGTGCTTCAAGGGATCTTCAGTAAGAGTTATTATCTCCCCAAGGGTAAATACATATTGAAGGGATATGTATATGTCACGGAAGGCAACACGTTGACGATAGCTCCTGGGTCTGTTTTAGTGAGTGACATCACCGAGAAGGGCGCTTTGATCATCGAGCGTGGGGCAAAACTGATTGCTGACGGTCGATCAACGGATCCGATCGTTTTCACCAGTGGGAAGGCCATCGGCCAGCGAACCCCTGGTGATTGGGGTGGAATCATTTTGTTGGGGAAAGCGCCAACGAATCGTCCTCTTGATCCTGCACCGGTCATTGAAGGGGGTGTAGGACGTAAATATGGCGGAACCGATCCAAATGACGAGAGTGGAATACTCAGATATGTCAGGATCGAATTTGCCGGTATTGCCGCGGAGCCGGGTTCGGAGATCAATGGCCTCACGTTGGGTGGTGTCGGTTCGGGTACGATCATCGAGAATGTGCAGGTATCTTTCGGTAACGATGATGCATTTGAGTTCTTTGGAGGTACGGTGAGTTGTAAAAATCTCATTGCATTTGCGACAGCGGATGACGATTTCGATTTCGACTTCGGATATGTCGGTAAGATTCAGTATGCTATTGCCTGCCGTAAGCCTGATTTTGTCGATGGCGGGGATGCGGGTAATGGTATCGAGTGTGATAACGACGGATCAGGATCGGGTGCAATGCCTGTTACGCGCCCGCAGCTGAGCAATTTCACTTTTGTTGGACCGAACAACGCCACCGGAACGGCTGCCAATCATAATTTCGGAAACCGCTGGAGAAGGTCCACACAATTTGTGCTTCGCAACTCGATCATGATGGGTTGGCAGAAGGCTGGTTTCTCGATGGAATCTGACAATACGCTCAGATCATATCATGCGGATGGCAGTTCTGAATTCAGGAACAATTTGGTACATGCCATTGCTGCGACGTACAAATCCGGTAACCAGACGCTTGTGACGGATGCGCAGGTGAAGGCAAAGGCGGAGGCTGAAGGGTGTATCACTTACGCCAGTGCTGATGACGTTCAGCTCACATCACCTTTATATTCGGTCGCGCCGAATTTTTTACCAAAGGCAGGGTCACCTGCATTGACAGGTGCCAGTTTCACTGGGATGAATTCATTTTTCACATCCGTTGCATTCCGGGGTGCGATGGGAACCGTGAACTGGACCAATGGCTGGACCAACTGGGATCCACAGAACAAGGCGTATTGAAAAATCCATACACACGAAGGCAAGCCGCTCCAATTATTGGGGCGGTTTTTTTAATGAATGATATTTAATGATCTGCTTCATCTTACGATTCCATTTTCAGTCAAGTGAAATCCAGGGTGTGGGTGTGAATTGATCCCAGTGTCCAAGTACCACTTGTGATGTGCATATGGTTTGGCTTGATTAAGGTTGAAGCGTTATGCTCAAATGTAGCAAATAAGGTCACTTTTATGGCCGTATCCATCATGATTGTACTGTCAATCCTTTCTTTTATTTATTTTCGAAAAAAGCCAGTACATGATACCCCATACCTCATCGAATAAAATGAACATTATGATCTGTTGCAGGATCCTCACCATTGCGCTGATGACCTTCACCTTCGTTGCAGATGCAGGAGCACAGATGCTTTCACCGCAGGTGACATTACCCAACGGATGGAAGCTTTCACCTGCAGGACGATCTTTCCCACTGGGGGATCTCCCACTCAACATGGTGGTGTCTGCATCCGGCAGGTACATGGCCGTCAGCAATAATGGACACAGTGAGCAGCAGATACAGCTTATAGATACCAAATCAGAGAGGGTCATTGATTCTGTGGTCATTCAAAAAGCATGGTATGGACTGGCATTCACATCAAACGAACGTTTTCTATATGTCTCCGGAGGCCATGATAATAAAATCCTGAAATATGAACTTTTGAACCAGCGGCTCATGCTTCGTGACAGCATCGTGCTTGGCAGGCCCTGGCCGGTGCGGATAGGTCCGGCAGGTATTGCGGTGGATGAGCGGCGGAAGCGATTGTATGTCGTGACAAGGGAAGATAAGATGTTGTACATCACCGATACGGAAACGAAAAAAATCACTGGCAAGTTCGGTTTGGATGCCGAAGCCTATGATTGTAAGCTGTCAGCCGATCAGCAAGAGTTATTCATCACATGTTGGGGTTGTGATAAATTGTTGAGGTTCGATCTCGAAAAAAACATCTGGAAGACACCTATCACTGTGGGAGACAATCCCAACGAGATGCTGTTATCACCTGATGGGAGGCAACTTTTTGTATGCAATGCTAATGATAACAGTGTTTCGGTGATCGATATAAAATCCGGGCGTGTCATTGAAACGTTGGATGTGGCATTGTATCCCGGATCCCCGAGTGGATCCACGACGAATAGCATTTCCATGGATCCTGTTTCCCGTACACTTTATATTGCAAACGCGAATAACAACTGTTTATCCGTTTTTGATGTGTCCAGGCCGGGGGGGAGTGTATCGAAAGGGTTCATTCCTACGGGTTGGTATCCCACTTCAGTTCGTTTTTTGAATGGTAAGATCTGGGTTGCCAATGGGAAGGGAATGACATCCAAAGCAAATCCTTTCGGTCCGTCACCGATACGTAAACGTGAGGATGTCATTCATCACGGGTATGCCACGCGGGAGGGTTCTCGGGTCGAGTATATCGGGAGTCTTTTCAAGGGGTCGATGAGTGTGATCAAATCACCGGGTGCCGCTGAACTCTCGGGTTATACGAAAGCTGTTTACAGGAATACGCCCTATTCCACCCGGAAAACCGAATTACCCGACTCTCTGGCACCGGGATATCCCATCCCAATGAAGGTTGGACAATCCTCGCCCATAAAATATGTTTTTTACATCATCAAGGAGAATCGCACATACGATCAGGTATTGGCAGATCTCAAGCAGGGGAACGGAGATACGTCTTTGTTGTTATTCGGGAGAAAGTACACTCCAAACCAGCATGCACTCGCGGAATCTTTTGTCTTGCTGGATAATTTCTACGTGGATGCAGAGGTGAGTGCTGATGGGCACAACTGGAGTATGGGTGGGTATGCCACTGATTACCTTGAAAAGACATGGCCCAGCAGTTATGGTGGGCGTGGGGGAACTTACGGTGGTGAAGGAGAGCGCGAGATCGCGAATAACAAGAATGGTTTCATTTGGAATAATTGTCATCGGTATGGTATCAGTTTTCGCAGTTACGGGGAATTCATGAGTCAGGACAAACCCAATCTTCCGATATTGATGGGTAACAGCTGTATGCGGTTCCCGGTATATAATTTGATGATCGCTGATACTACTCGTTACCGCATCTGGAAACAGGATTTTGATTCATTGTTATCCGTTGGAAAGCTTCCCCGGTTCAATACCATCCGCTTCGGTAATGACCACACGGAAGGGTTGCGTTTAGGGAGGCCTTCGCCATATGCGCATGTAGCGGATAATGATCTGGCAGTTGGGATGTTCATTGAGGCTTTATCAAAGAGTCCTATCTGGAATGAAACGGCCGTTTTCATTTTGGAGGACGATGCTCAAAACGGAGCCGACCATGTGGATGCCCATCGCAGTACCGCCTATCTAGCAGGAGGTTTCGTGAAGCGTGGGTTTGTGGATCACACCCCATATACCACATCTTCGGTCTTGCGCACGATGGAGCTGATCCTCGGGATGGGACCGATGACACAGTATGATGCCGCAGCCACACCCATGTGGCGACTCTTCGATTCCGTCGCGAGACCTTTTCCTTTCCGTGCCCTGATTCCTGATATTTCTTTGAATGACCGCAATACTGCGATCAATGAATGGCAGCGAAGATCGGAGCTGTTCAATTTTGCGACTGAGGATGCCAATAATGATGTGGAGTTCAACAGGGTATTGTGGCATGCATTGAAGGGTAATACACCCTTTCCGGGACCTCGCCGGGCTGCCTTTCTCACCATACATGATGATGCTGACCCTATTGATGGAAAAAAGAAATAAATATGAGGCATTGTGCTATGTCGTGGGTACAGGCATTGTTGGATAGGTCAATGCGAGGGAACATGTGCTTTGCATAGCTCACCTATGGGAGGACAGGGCTGATATTGTGTCCGGCTCCCCGGGTTTTCGTTGTCAATACATTGGAAGGTATTTTCGATGACCATGTCTTTTGTTCTTGCTGAAGTAGTAGACAATGGGAGTTATCGAAATGTTTTAAAACTGTTCCCTTTTTATTTAAATCATGCATCCATACATGAACGAATGGAATATTCTATTGAAGCGCTCTTTGTGGGGCTATGGTGGGTGGATCTCTGCCCCACCTGAAACAGAGGGGATCCTGGACCAGTGATCATAATGTGATCTATGACATCGTGTATCATCTGAAAATATCGATCCGTTTGCGCATTTGTGAAGATCTGCCAACAAAGTATAAATTCCTGTAAATCCGTCAGCGTTTTTTCGGGGTATATACGAGATTCACCTGGTAAGGCCTGTCGTGTATTCCGGTAATTATTTGCCCTATGCGCAGGTCTTTTTTTTGTGGGGTCGGTTCGCAAATCGTGTAGGCGTTGCCGTTATAATTCACGGTTTGCCCCCCTATATCCCCGAGGTTCACTGCCACAGTCACATGATCTGGGTAAGAGAGGACGATCATGGGAAGGTCATAGATCTCACGGACCAGCCAGAAATACAGTGCAGACCTGTCTTCACAATCACTTTTTTCATAGAGCAGTGTTTCTTCGGCTGATAGTCTTTTTTCCCTCCCGAAAATTTCGGTGTCCTTTGCGAAGAGAAATGCATGCCGGGTGAACTGCAGCAGATATTCAAGACCTTTTCGTCGGCTCATTCCTGCTAGCTTCGGCATGAGGGCATTTATAAGGGATGAACCTGTTTCGTGACTTACCGGGATATTGAACTGGTTGCTGTAATCTGTCACAGGGTAGTTGGTGAATAACCCCTTCATTTTTTTATTCAGTTTGATGGTCAGGTGTTCTTTTTTTTGACCATACTCGAAGGCTAGTTCACCGGTGACATAGTCGGATTCCGGGAATTCAGGGAGTCTGTCTATCGCAAAATCGAATTGCTGTCTGCTTTTTTCCTGTGCCATCACCATTTGTGCATGTATTCCAAGTGGTGCAGTACGGAATGCATAGTCATGATGATTCATGCATATGTATTGCTTGTCTCCAACCAACCTGGCCGGAAGGTTGTAGATGATATCGTTCGTTTGGATATACAGCAGGATATTTTTATCATCGATGAGGAGCATCGGATCAAAACCCGATCTGCGGAGCAGGTGGAATTTCAAGATGGTGTACCTAAAATAATCCGATTGTTTTGGTAAGATGGTATTTGAGACTTTTCTGATCAACTGGTAAAATAGCCAGTCGCAGAGGGATAATTCTTTTTTAGTCGTGACCATCTGCTTTACGAGGTCGCTTGTGCTTTTTGAAAGCAATTCATCCATTATCCTGGCTCCATCCGCATCGTGTGGGATGTTTTCAGGCATTTGTAAGGCAGTCATTTGGATGTTGATCCCGCGGCCGAGGAATTCAATGGCATTGGCGTACCCATCTTGTTGTGCTTGGGTCCCGAAAGACCACAGGCACATCGTGGTTATGAATTTTATGGTATTCCAATAGCGCAAGGATCTTTCACATCTCTTGCCTAAAGTTAACACAAAATTAATATTGGTCAATCATAAGTCATCGATCGTCGAACAACAGGGTATGTCAGGTACATCATTTGCCTGGTCGACCTGCAGGAAATTTTTTCCTGCCTTTGGTTGCGAACCAGATGATCCTGTTCATCTCACCATCTTCTCCTCCGTCCACTTCGTTGTAGACTTCGTCCATCGACTGAAGGGCATATCGTTTATCCCGGCCTTTGAGAGTCGTTAGTGGTTTGTTCATTTGGTCGAGCGGAATATTTGCGGCGAGTGACCTGTATTTTATCAGATGTTTGTTTTTGGAGAAACAGTCGAACATCGGGGAAGCTGTTGCATCGATCCCATGCATGGGCGGGATCCCTAGTATCTGTTCGATGGTCCTTACCATGGAGGTTTGGTTATATTGCGTGGTGATGACGTCCCCTGTGCCGAATGGGCTTACGACGAGTCCCACTGTCCGATAGCCTGAAATATGATCCCATCCGCTTTGAGAGTCATCCTGTGTGATGAAGATGACGGTTGAATCGAAGTATCTGCTGTTGGTGATTTTTTCAAGGATTCTTCCGAGGGCAAGGTCGTTGTCGGCCACCATGGCGGCAGGAGTGGGGAAGTCTGGGGAAAGTCCGGCTGTGTGATCGTTGGGCAGCGATACGATCATGAGATTGGGCATGCTGTCACCTTTTTCGAAATTGTCCCATTCTTTCAGGAAGATATCCGCTCTTTGCTGGTCGCTGAACACCATGTTGTCATTATCGGGAAAGTCGGGGGATATGACGGGTCTGATCGGTGCAATGGTCGTTACATTGTGCCAGTCCGGGGCTTTTCCCTGTTGGTAGTTTCTGTAGAGATCGATCCATTTCAGTTTTTTATCATAGACCGTAAGGCATGCTTCACCAAAAATCCTGACAGTCTTTCCGTATGCCATGGCATGGTTCCAAATGTATCCTGTTTTGTTGTACACCATGGCATCTTCCTGACGGTGTGGATAGCTCCGGAACCATGCCCTTACATTCTTCTCCACATAGTCGGAAACGATTGCGGCATTACTCCATTGGTGTCCTTCTGCGCTGGATTTCCCGGAGGCGTAATAGTTGTCCATCCATCCGTATTGTTCCGCCAGTGCGTGTGTGTTAGGGGTGATATTTTTACCAAAGACACAGAGGGTACTATCGCCGCGGCCTTTGGACATATCTCCAAATACCTGGTCATAGGTTTTATTTTCCTTGATGATATAAACTACATGTTTGAACACGGACGGTTCTCCGATCCTTTCAGGTACCGGTACGGGTGTCATGTTTTTCCGTGGGGGTAATAACGAGGATGAAAGCCTGTGTTGCAGAGCATTCTTGAAGGCGTCTTCCGTCATTTTTCCCAGGGATATTTCATCCGGGATGGGTATGATGCTCACCGACGCCAGTTGATAGTGTATGCCTCTTGCGTTCTTCTGAGCGTTGACGACGTTGACGCCTTCAGATTCGAGGTTTGCGACGATGATCTTGTCTTTCATCACCAGGCTTCCTGCGGGATACGCTTCAGTGGGGATGTATCCCTTTATCATTGACTGGCCTTTTCCTCCGGTCATCGATCTTGTTCCAAGCCGCACCAGGGCGACGGCATTGTCCATTCCATTCGATACGTAGAGCACTTGTCCTGTAGGGTCGAGTGAGATCCCATTCGGTGTACTTCCCCCCTTGCCGGGCCCAGTGCCGAAGAGTCCCACCGGTATCGTCTCCACCACCTGATCATTTCGTGTATTGATGACCGTTATATCATCGCTGTTGCCGTTGCTCAGGTACACATATCGTCCGTCCCTGGAGGTGATGATCGCATTCGGGTGCAGACCGACCTTCACTTCCTTCAGTAGTTTCCCGCTGTTCGGTTCTAACACCGACACGCTGCCGTAAGCGGTGGCGCCGGTTAGAGCGTCTGTGTAAGCCAGTCCCCAAGGTGTTCCGGCTCTTTCCTTTGTACTGTCGGTCGCCTGTGGTCCGGCCCAGTTGGTGACATAAACTTTATTGTTCGCGATGGTGACCCCATAAGGAGCTACACCTGTAGCGGCTTTCCATACGATCTGCCGGTCGCTCCAGCGGATCTTCATGAGCTCATCATTTCCGTTGAGGACTATGTAGAGATGTGGATCCGCGCCTCTGTCAACTGCTATGTCGTTGGGAATTGCGTTGCGTGCGGGTGCCTTTTTATCGATCTTCATGCCTGATACATTCCTGATCTTTCCGTCCCATTGTGCTGACATCAATAATCCATTCATTCCGCCAGCTGCGGACCACACGATCCATATCTTGCCAGCCTCCGTGAAGGTTTCTATACCGGAGTAGGTGCTGACGATGCCGCCGAATTCTTTGGCATCGGCGTATGTGAACCTGTCGATGATCTTTCCATCGGTGTCGATGACCAGTATGCCGTATCTGTCCTCCACCACGACAAGCTCCGTGCCTTCAAGGCGGGTGATATCCAATGCGTGGTTCTCCAATGCCGGGTTGCCGAAGCGGATCACTTTCCCGGCACTGCGTATGATCCTATTGTATGGCATGAGTGGAATGGAATCATGCAGGGTGGTGCGCAATAGTTTTTGGTCAAAGGCCTCTGATCGGTGGCTGATGAGGAAATCGGAGAGTTCGTCTATTTTGTCCGTATTGAGGTAATCGACGCCCATATTCGCGAGGCTTCTCCAGGCCGAAGGGTTATCGGGGTTCCCCCAGAACCGGAATGGTTTGCCCTTTTCATGTGCTGCGGAAATTGTTTTCATCGCCTTGATGCTGTCGAAGCGGAAGCTGCCCGGAAGGAGGTAGTTCGAGTACGAGTCGCTGATCAGTGATATTTTTTTCAACGCAGCGGGATCATAGCTTATGCCGGGTCTTCCGTCGAATGAGATCCATGCGGGGAATCGATGATATGTATCGGGAGAAGGTCTGTTCCCGCTGATGGTGATGGTCACCGAGGGCTTCGACGTGAGGGAAGGATATTTTTTCAGAAGTCTCACCAATGCCTCAAGGGTGGGGATGGCTTCGGATTTGATATCGATGAGCAGTTGGATTTTTGCGCCGCCGGGTCTGTCCGGGTTCTCTTTTCCTGCAATGGCCTTTGATAAGGGTGCGAGGTATATTTTTTCGAGTGATCTTTCTTTTTTGACATCTTTCAGGTCATGTGCCACGAGCAGTTTCCCATCCACCAGGTATACATCCGCTTCGATGGAAGAGAATCCTTTTTTGTATGCATGGTGAAAGGGTTCTTTTTGTTCGTAGTCGTTGTGTGAATGGGATAAGACGAGGGCTGGCTGTGCCTGCATCAAAACCGGCAGAAGACCTAAAAGGGTGAGGAGACTAGTAAAGAATTTCATCGCTTGACTTTGTATGAGTGATGCTACAAGATGGATTCAGTATTTCAGCTGTAAAAATATACCTTATATTCAACCATGGCCGACATATCCTGTTTGTGTGTCTTCGTGGTCAGATATTTATACCTTCGCTGATAAATTCAAATAATGCGGGCAAGAGTTGTTTCTCTGTTCATATCCATATTTTTTTACGGGAATGTCTTTGCACAAAGTACGGACACCACATTGGATGTTGTGAGCTGGAACATTGAATGGTTCGGTGCGGCATCCAATGGTCCTACGAACAAGAATCTGCAGGAGGCTAATGTCGTGAAAGTCCTCAAATGGATGAATGCGGATCTGTATGGATTGGTGGAGGTTGTGGACACCATGCGTATGCGTCGGGTGGTCGATCAGATGGGGAATGCCGAATTCGGGTACGTCATCTCTCCTTTCTGCACGCAGGCCACGCAGCCCTCAGGGAATGCGTGGCTGAATGGTCAGAAGCTGGCATTCATCTACCGGAAATCGGTCTTTTCGAATATCAGCACCCGGGGAATGAT
>JBIKIB010000369.1:0-3910 GCA_044361845.1 Chitinophagaceae bacterium
CGTGTGCTGTTCATCCTATTGATGGTGATGACGATGAACCTTAGCAATGTCCTGGCGTCAACTGATCCTGATGATCCCTCCCTCAACGATCCGGCGGATATTCCAGTCGATGGGGGGATATCACTGCTGCTGGCGGCGGGAGCGGTGTATGGCATTCGACGTCTCCGGCCAAAGCTTCATCGAAAAGATGAAGGGGCTGATCCGGGCACAAATTAGGGTGCCAGATCACCCCACATACGCTTCCATGATCTGCATTGATTTGATGGCCTCTTCGATCGGACAGGGATTCGGTCCCTTCCCCAGGAAATAATCCGTCACCCGGCCGATCATAGGCTCCTGGATATGTTCCGGATGTTCGAAGGATACGGACATTTTCACGCCCTGGCGGCTCACCTCCACGCGCTTGCCAAAGAAGGGAAATACGATCTTCCCGCCGGTCCCCTGGATCTCGCAGAGGTCTTCGGTCTGCGCCTCATTGACGGTGAATGCCCATTGTCCGGTGAACAGCACGCCGCTGTCAAACACCATCGATCCGCAAATGGCATCCCGTGCCGGGTAGCTGCCCGCCTGGTTCACGCCAAATCCCTGGAATCCCCTGACCTTTCCGAAATAGTGCAGCATCAGATCGAGCTGGTGCGGAGCCAGATCGTAGAAATGCCCGCCCGGTCCGCCGCTTTCCGGCATCACCCGCCAGCGGATGCGCGGATCCTGTAACGCATCCGGATGGTCAGCCTGCAGCATGCTGATGCGGACGGTGCGGATGGTCCCTATCTCTCCCCCGGAAATCCATCGACCGATCTGCTCGAACATAGGAACCGCACGCCGGTAATGGGCCACGCTGAGTTTTACACCGGTGGTTTCTGCACAGGCACGCATACGCTCCGCATCCGCGACGGTCGTGGCGACTGGCTTCTCTACATACACGGGCTTGCCGGCTTCCATCGCTGCGATGGCCAGCGAGGCATGTACATCAGGTGGTGTGGCGATGTAGACCGCATCGACCTGGGGATCTGCGATCAGTCGACTCGCATGATCGTACCAAACAGGGACATTGTGACGACGGGCATAGTCGGCCGCCTTGTCCGCGTCTCTGCGCATGACCGCCACCAGGCTTGATCCCGGCACCCGGTTGAAGGCCGGTCCGCTTTTCTTTTCTGTGACGTCGCCGCATCCGATGATGCCCCAGCGCAGGATGTTATTTTCCATGGTGAATGCTGTTGGTATGGTGAAATTATATCATCCGAAGGATCAGAACCCGGTCATGATGGATGCGTAGATCTCGATCCCCTTCCAGAGGTTCCCGATGCGGATGTTTTCATTTTCCGCATGCTGGTTGTTATCGTGGTTTGCAATGGGAACGGTTACCGGACGCACGTTCAGGATTTGTTCGAACATGAACAGCGGCAGGCTGCCGCCTAAGGTCGGCACCCGGATGGCGGGTGTTTCAAGCGCTGCATCCAGGGCAGCACCGATGCGCAAGGCATTCGGATCGTTCATCGGCGTTTTCTGTGCATTGTAACCGCTGGATTTTTTTACCTGACAGATGCGGTCAAAAGTCGCCCGCTCTGCATCCGTAGGTTCCTGTTCCGTTACATGAAATCCCTGCGTCCGGATGTGTGCGATCACCTTTTCCTGCTGTCGTTTCCAGTCGTTGCCGGCGACAAGGCGCAGGTCGATCGATGCCTCCGCTTTCACCGGAATCACGTTGGCAGATCGCTCTCCTACACCCGCTGCAGCGAATCCGTTGATGTTCATTGAAGGCATGGCGATGGCCTCGTTCAGCGGGAGGTCTCGCTCCGGTTTCCGTACACCCAGCTCTTTTTTCAGTTGATCCTCCACGGGCGGGATCCGACCGATCGCCTCGCGTTCGGCTTTTGTGAGGGGGATCACGTCATCATAGAATCCCTTGATGGTCACTTCGCCCTTGTCGTTTTTCATGGAGGCCAGCAATCGCGCGAGTTCCATGGCCGGGTTGGGTATCCAGTTGCCGTAGTGCCCGGAATGCAGAGGACGCTTCGGTCCGTAAACGGTCAGGTCAAGATGCGTGTCACCCCGTACCCCATGGACGAGTTGATGTAATCCGGATGCGTGTACCGGCCCGTCGCAGATCACCCAGGCATCAGCTTTCAGAAGTTGCCGGTGGCGTTCGAAGATCTCGGGCAGGTGATCCGATCCAGCCTCCTCTTCGCCTTCAAAGAAAAAGATCAGGTTCGCGGAAGGTGTCAGTCCGACTGCGCTGAGTGCCGCATAGGCTTCTATGATAGCGTAGACCCCTGCCTTGTCATCGGAGGCGCCGCGGGCGTAGATCCGCCACTCAGGATCGATGGGACCAACGGCGCGATCCCAGGATATCAGGGAGGCTCCCTTCAGCAGGGAACCATTCGTCAGCTGGGGTGTAAAAGGTTTCAGTCCGGATGCCCATTTTGAAGGGTCGACGGGTTGTCCGTCGTAGTGCGCATAAAGCGCAATGGTTCGCGTCGCACCCGGCACATCTACCCGTCCGTAAACAGCAGGCGCCTGCCCCGGAGTCGTGGGGTATAAAAACTGCGTTTGTGCGACACCGTTAGCTTTCAGTCTCGCCCTGATCCATTCCGCATTCGCCATCAGTCCGGATGTATCCGCGGCCACGTTGGGGATCGACAGGAATGTTCGGTAGTCATTCAGGAGTGAGGCTTCCCGGGATATCCGCCAGTCGCGGACTTTCAGCGCGGTTTTACTTTGAGCGAAGACCAGTGCGGGCATCAGACAGCCCATCAATATCATCTTTTTCATATCCGTTGGATTGTGTTATCAGAAATCAGGATCGCAGCAACATCAGCACGGATCCCACCAGCGTAAAGATCAGCACGACTTTTCGGTAGGTGTCATCCTGCAGCCGTTCGACGATCCGTATCCCGGCGAAAAAGCCGAGTGCCAGGGCCGGCAGCAGATACAGATCCGTCACCAATCCCTCCGCATGTATGTTGTTCCAGTAGAACGCCTGCAACGGCAACTTGAACAGGTTCATGCAGAGGAACAGCCAGGCGGAGGTGCCGATGAAATCATTCTTCGTCACGCGCATCGCGATAAAATACAGATTGGCGAAGGCGCCGGCGAGGTTGCCGATCATGGTCGTGAAACCGGCCACCAGCCCCGTGCCGGCGGAGAACAGCGGGTGATGCGGGACGTCTTTTGATTTTCTGAATTCCATCATCAGCACGATCAGGATCGTAATGATGATGATCCCCGCCATGATCCTGCGGAACAGGACTTCATCCATATCTTTCCCGACATAGAGTCCGAAGAGAATGCCCACCGCCATCCACGGGATGAGCTTCCTGAAATGCGACCATTGTGCGTGCCGATTATACCAGGCGACGGCAGCGATGTCTGCCACACAGAGCAGGGGAAGTACGATCCCCGTGCTGTTCTTGCCACCAAAGATGAAGGCCATGATGAGGACCGTGAGGACGTCGAGCCCCTTGACGCCGGCTTTCCCCAGACCGATGATAAAGGCGGCCAGCATGACAAGGGCCCATTGGTCGAGACCGAGCGAAACAGGTGAAAACATATGGATGGATGATCCCTGCAAGATGCGGAAAAAACAGATACCATATCTGTCTCGGCAAAATGGATCCCCAAAAGCCTCTTCGTAGTATCCCGTTTTGATTAAATCCACTGCTAAAAGACACCTTTCATATCAACATGATTCCCTGCTCTTGTTCCTGGTTTTCAGTCATCTCACCTCATGGGAGAATGTCAGATCAAGGACAATCCATCCGGAAAGCGGATCCTGGAGCGTGATGGCGTTCATGTAAAGGGATATAATGACAGTGAACAATATGTTGCGGATCAACTTGATACCGCAATATCATGGCTGGAAAAGAAACTGATGTCTGGCTGCAGCGTAGGGTTTTGCAATTGATGCGAC
>JBIKIB010000370.1:0-3904 GCA_044361845.1 Chitinophagaceae bacterium
AGAGTGTACTGAAAAGTGGCAGACCTGTGCGAAATTGAGTGTCGCAGGCCATATCATCCCGCAGGGACGCGGCAGATATCATGAAAATATGAAACCCACCCTATGAACAAATCTTACAGGTTCATCCGAAGGGTTGTTCTGTGAGATCTGATGATTTGTCTGGTCAAAACAATACGGTTCCGTAGAAAGGAAGATCAGAGCTTTTTTTTCTTGCATCCAGCAAAGTAATGGTGCGGTTGTGCTTTTGCATCAAGTCCTCGAACGCTGCATAAGTCACCCCGAATGCATCCCATGCAAAAGGATGCAATTCGCAAATGAAATTCACTTTGGGATTTGAAAGCAATGCGGATCCACCGAATAATATATCGATTTCAGCACCCTCCGTATCGATTTTCACAAAGTCAGGGCAAGGTATTTCCTTTAGTAAACTATCAAGCGAACGGGAGGTGATCCGTCTGACCTTTGAATCAGTAACCATGTCGCCATTGATGATATGTGAATTTGAATTCCCATTAAGTTCCAGAAAATCAACAATACCATCCTCCTTGCTGACAGCAACATCCATGATTTTAATGCGGTCCTGCAATGAATTCATTGCAATGTTTTTTTCCTGAACGATCCTGGCCTTGGCATCAGGCTCAAATGAATACACCCTATCCTTGTGCTCTGAAACGGACGCAGCGAAAATGGAATAATGACCATAATGGGATCCGATATCCCAGATAACTTGTCCCGGTTTGAATTGTTTTTCAAGAAATTTGATCTGCAAAAGATCATTTCTGACAATATCATTCCCACTTTCCAGGTAAACCATCCGTGCAGGTCGCGTATTCGCTAAGAAACGCAGTGAAATACCTGAGAAATCATACTTCTCGCCCCGGATGAACAAAATATTTTTGATCGCTTTTACCAAAGAAAACCAAAATGTCATACCCTGTATATTAGATGTACCCAATTTTTTCAAAACAAATATAACAATCCACTCCCCGATGCATAAAATCAAGCATAAGAATGTCGTTGAAGCTAGTGTAAATTTTAATGCTTTTCTTTCAATATTTATTTTCAATGAATATTAAATAATGAATACTTGCATTGTAAAATCTGAACATAGTAAATAAATAAAAGGCGCTAAAGTGATCATTGAATATACAAATATAGAATTCCAAAAAAATCAATTGGTTTAGAATTATCCAACTCCGATCCATAGATTTGTATTGAAATAATAGATATTTTTTAGTAAATTACCAATAATACCACCTAACTATCAATTCACCTGGGAAACACCAGATACCCCATATGCTTCATCATGAACATCAGAAGGTATTTTTTCATATTTGTTTGTTTATTCATCAATGATTTAAGCGTTCAGGGTCAGCAGACCACTGGCTGTTCCCCTGCTGAAAGTCATTTCTTAGAAGTGATCTTATCCGATACCATCAGCAAGACGGTATGTTATCTCCCTGCGGTCTATCGATTCGGCACCACATCAATCAAGGAAGGCCGGTTTGTATTGGTGAAAGAAGGCTCCAAAAACATCTTCATGCTGGAAGGCACACACCGGGTATTCATGGCAGTGATCCATCGAGGTCAACCCGGATTGAAAAGAATCGACTCCACTCATTTCACGGGTGATAATTTCCAAATGATGGCTTTTCGCAGAAAGGATACCTTGTATCAATATGGTGGCTCAGACAAATGGTCCCACCGCGACTTCCTGACCCGTTACCGGGATTGGACACATGACTGGGAATTCGTGAGCAGTGAGAACATATTGGCTAACCTTTGGACTTTATACCAATATCAACAGGAAACCGACGCGCTGTATGTGCTGGGCAGCCAGCAAAGAGATCACCGGAACCAGACATTGACGTACCAAGACAGCATCTACCGGTATGATTTCAATGAGCAGCAATGGTCAACACTCGGGCTCATAGATCCCTCTTTACCATTTTCAAAGAAACCTTTCAGCATAAATGATCTGATCGCTTTCAACCCGATGGGCGTACTCACTAAAAACGGGAATGATTATCTGATCATGGACATTCCATCCAACAGCATACACAGGATACATGAACAAACACGCTCACGATTGCATGCATTTCTTTCAGCTGATACTGGAAATGCACAGATCCCCTCACTGCTCATCCACCTGAAGGATTCACTGATCATGATCGCCGGCGGTCCGGAAACATCAATTAAACGCAGCATAAGCTTAACGCGTAAAGATCTCATCCCTAAAGAAAATATAAGGATTTATGAGCCAATGACATCCAGTATCTCACCCATTCATTTGAAGTGGTTCATCCCCTCAGCCATCATCCTGATAGCAGTCATAGGCTTCATAATCACCCGGCGATTGACAACAATCAAAGTGAAGTCTTTCGGAAGCGTTATCACCACAGGTCAGAATATGAAAAGACAAACGCAAAAACCACATCATTCAGAACAGGATCCCACCGGAACAACGGAAACCATGACGATCATCAAGCCGAGTACAAACCCTATTCTAGATGATGACATCGATCTTGATCCTTTAAGGTCTAACCTCACACCAGCAGAATGGAGCCTTTTTGAAACACTGATAAGAAGCTCAGCAGCCCTGCAAAAAATCGATACGGACAGGATCAACAAGATCATCGGAGTCGAACAGATGAATCCCATGACCCAAAAAGCCCGGCGCAGCATTGTGATCAATCGGATCAACCGCATATTCTCACAAAGCCTGGCCTTTCAAGGAGATCTGATCAGGCGAGAACGTGATGAAAATGAAAAACGGAGATATGTCCATTTCATGGATGAACATATGGCAAGACAACTGATGCAAAGATTATCCTGAATGGCAGGGAAAAAAAGTAGATGGACCATGAAAAAAACACCCATAATCATACTGACGATACTGATATTGCTTGCATCCCATGCGATCAAAGCACAGGGTTATGCCTCATTCACTCCAATAGAGAAATCCTTCCTGAAGATCATACTATCAGATACGATCTCCAATACCATTTCATATCTGCCTGATGGATTTACATTCAATATGTCAGACGTCCCCTATGGTCATCTTATCCTGCTCAAATCCGGGAAAAAAAATCTGTTCCTCCGGGATGGGAATCATCATGTCTATGATATTGACACCTCCGGCAAGGGTCCTAAGCTGAGAAGGATCGATTCCTCCAGATACAGCGGACATAATTTCAGATGCATGGGCTTTATGCGGAATGACACTCTTTTCCAGCACGGTGGATATGGTTTTTGGAGGACCATAGATTTTTTCACGTACTACGATGAACGAAAACACGACTGGTCATTCTTCCCGGCTGTAAATACCCTGGCGAATGAACTTTCTTACCATTACTATGACAGGCAAAAAGATATTTTCTATACCATCGGAAGCCACTACAGGAACGAACAAAACAATAACAACTCGCAGATCATCGACAGCGTCTACCGTTATGACTTCAGTGAAAGAAAATGGACATCCATCGGAAAGGTGATACCGGAGAATCAATATCTCCTGAAATTCATCTGGAACAAATATGATCCAATGGTCCACAGCTCTTTCGGGCTGATCGATTTCTCATATCGGTATCCCAGACTGATCGATATTGAAAACAACAGAATTTACCAGGCCAGGGAAAAAATATTTGATGATTGGAGGAGTATCAAAAATCAAAGTGAACCCTATAAAAGCTCCTATCATGTGAACATACACCTGAACGATACCCTTCATGTATTTTTTGGTTCAGCTTCTGTGCATGTGGTGAAAAAGATGCGGATGACACGTCAGGATTTCGAAACGACGAAGTGGTCAACGATCTATAACCCGACTAAAACAGAAAATGGGCACTGGTCGCAACTAAATTCCATAGGAGCAGTTTCGCTTTTTCTGTTCTTATCAACCCTC
>JBIKIB010000070.1:0-12841 GCA_044361845.1 Chitinophagaceae bacterium
CCTGTTCATGTGAAAGGGTTCTTATGCTGAAGCATTTCTTTTTGCATGATTAAAAATCCGCGGCAAGTAGGTGGTGTACCGCCTTGTCCGCCTTATGTCTGCAGGCATGGCAACACGGGGCCGGCAGGGCAGCTTTCAACGGTTTTTCCAACTGTCCAATGGTTCGATCTTCATCTTCGCCTTGCCGGCCTTGCCTCCGGGGATCAGTTTCACCGTGAAGGCAGATTCTGTATTTGCCGGCACTTTCACCTCGAATCCTACGAGTGTGGTGCCCGGGTTTGGTGCATCGTAACTATTGGGAGGGTCAGTGGACCAGGTGCGCATCTGTAGATTCCCGGGTGCGTCCACTTGCAGCAGCATGGTCTTTCCGTCCTTTGTCAGTACCGCCCTGTCGGGTCCGGAGATCTTGACATCCGCCGGGGTGAGCATGGTCCATCGGATGGTTGTTTCCTTGTCGAGTGTCTTCACCTCATCACGTACCACTACAAATCGTTTGTTGACCAGTGCGATGCCACGAACAGACTTTGCCACCTGCCCTTTGTAGATCTCGGAGAGGTCGGTGACCGCATGCATGTATGCCGGGTCTGCGCCATGTGCAATGATCGGTGCCATGCCTGTGACGATCTGATGCCTGTTGTCCATCGCCAAGGTGTTGTGCACAAGGTTGGTGAGGCGGAACACACTCCATCTTTGTGCGTTCTGTGCCCTTCCGAAAAGTTGAATGCCTTTGGATTCAAGGGATTCATACTCCTGCATGCCGAAGTCCATCGCCCATCGTACGCCATCGGCCTCCATGATGAATGATCCGATATCCATGTGTGCGTGGTTGACGGATACCGAGCCGCCTTTCAACGCGAGGTAGAGCGCATTCGGATCTGTCCATGACGTGCGCATCATGGCGACGGGATTCTTTCCCATACCGACCCACATATTTATTTTCGGCTCCGTGATCCTGTCCATCTTCAGCCCGTTACTCCAAAGCATGATCGCCGGTAACAGTCTGTCGCCCACGAGCCTGTCGGTTCCGAAATTTTTAAGAAAGCGGCGTTCTTCCCAAAGGATCGTGGGGTCACCGACCTTATCCGCGATCCAGAACATGGCAGGATGAAATCCTCCGTTATTCCCTGCATCCGAATAATTGAAGGGTTTTCCGGATGGGCCGGTCATGAATTCCATGAATCTGCCGGACTGAAGGAATCCTGGAGCCGCCGTCAGGCCAAAATCTTTACCGAACAGCTTCTCAATGGCACTGAGGAACATCACGTTGAAGCTCGTGCCGTAACCCCAGTATCCGTACCCTTCAGGGTAGACGCCATCGGGACCGTAGTCCTTCATGGGCAGCACGATCGATCCGATGGCCCTGTTGATGATATTCCTGGCGAAGACGGGATGATCCTCATAGAGTGCCATGGCACCGTACGTCATACCGGCGTTGCATACCTGATTCCAGTTGTGCTCGGCCTTCAGCCAACTGCTATAGCGCGGCTCCAGAGAAGGCTCCAGGCCTTTTTTCATGATCGCATCGCGGATGGCGGACTTCGATGCCGGAGACAGTTCATCATGCAGCCAGTCGTATCCAATGGCCATGGCCATGGTCATCTCCGCGACATCAAGGAAATGCGATGGGTTCCAGTCGCTGAATGCTGCGATATCTAGCATCTCTTTTTCCGCCCTGACGAAATATTTTTTTTCACCCGTCATCCTGGATGCGTATGAAAGCATGAAGACCCTTCTCAGCGCTTCCCTGGATTTGTCGAGCAGGCGCCTTCCTATCTGTATGCGTTTGATCGGTTCCAGACCGATGATCCTGTCTGATTCCCGCAGGATGGCCTCATGGATGGCCCGCCATTCCGGATCCCCGGAGAGGGTATTCCGAATGCCCTGCTCCTCGCCGGTAAACATCAGGATCCTCGGATGTTGGGGTATCTTGAAATCAGATGCGACGGGTCCTTCCTGGGCTTGCAGCAACGCACCGCTCAGGGACAGGAAACAAAACAGCAGGCAGGTATTCAGGGATGGCTTCATGTTGATGGATGGTTTGAAGGGAGAAATTACAACATGGGGGTGAAAAAGAAAAATCAGGTTTTCGCGGTCCTCATCGCCCTTTGTATCAGTGGCGATCGCGATCATCGCGCCAGGTGCAAGAAACTAACGTTATAGGGCAACCGAAAACAGCACGATCCATTCCGCATGAATATTTCGTGCGGGAGGGATCGTGCTGTTTTCAATATTCAACGCAGGACTGAGTTCCGCTTCCTGCAATCGTATGTTTTTTCAGTTACGCCCGTTGGCAGTCATGATTCGCTGTTCCAGGCGGGTGTTTGCGATCGAGAAAGCACTGCTCTTGTGGTTTTCATCCAATCCGATGCGAATGGCGGAGATGTTTTTTGCATTCAGCCAGGATGGGAATCCGTCGAGCGGCACGATCAGCTTGCCGTTGGTGGCCGTCAGCATCAGGCTTTGACCAGGTCCGCATATCTTGTTTTCATCCGACAACCATGAGATGTGCATACGACGTGCCGGTTTGTCCGCGTTCGATGTGAAATCAAAACTCAGCAGACCGGCCTGGTTCCCGTTCAGGGGAGCCCCAGAGAGATGGAACTCGATGTAGGATGAGTCATCCACGGGTTGATATCTTCCATTTTCGGAACGGATGTTTTTCAATGTGATCCTGCCGGTATCGAATATGTGAACAGTCGTCATCCGCTTGTCGAGGCTGCTGGCGGATCGTCCCCATGTCATCGGCAGCAGGGCCAGGTCTTCGTCGGAACATGCCAGCTGCATCAGGTTGCATGATAGTTGGGCTTTTCTGGTATCATCAAGTTCGACACGCACGGGGTTTGGTGAATCAAAAGAAGTCGGGGAGAAATATTTTCCGTCAAGCCATACCACATGGTCTTCAGGAATGATCCTGCTGATCCTTGCGGGCTTCCCGTCAGGCAGGATGATCCTGTCTCCTGTCCGCAGGAATTTTATGGCGAGGGTATCCCTTATGACCATTGCGGGAAGTTTTCTGTGCACACCTTTCAGCCATTCCGAATCGGTTCGGTCCATGGGCATGAATGTTATGGCTGCAGTGGAAAGGCTGGCCGTATCGAGGAAGGCGAATACATATCCGTCGTGCAGCTCTGCCCGATACCTGGAGAGTACAAAGCGAAAGAGGATATGGTTCCTGAGGGCCAGTTTGCCCTCACCTTCCCATTTGTTATCGGCCATGAGCAGGGCGATTTGTGGCGGATCCTGTGTGAGCCTTGTCACTTCCCTTTCCTGTTGCACGATGGATGCCAGGTTCACCGGTGCGGTCAGTGACATGGCGGGGGGTCTGTCAAAATACATGTAGTGTGCATTATTGCCGGTGAGGTCGAGGTAGGGTTCCCTGTACCTCAGGTATTTTTTAAGGATGCTGTTCACGCGAAAGAGTCTGTCGGCATGTTGTGGGTCTATTTCCGCAAGTCCAACGTTATTGATCCCGATGTTGCCGGCGGTTGTGAGGTTAAAAGCCTGATTTTTTTCCAGTGTATTGCCGAGACCTTTCCAGTCGATATGATGATTCCCGATTCCCGCACAGAAAAATGCAATGAGTGATGCCATCAGGATCTTTTGGTATCTGGCGAGTAGTGGTGCCAAGAGCAGGGGTAGGAGGATCGAAAGGGAAAAACTGCTCAGTGTCCCGGGGCCGGAGGCGTTGAGGAGATCAATGCTACCCATGGCATGACCTGTCATCAGCAGGATGAACAATGTCGCAGGCAGTGCCACCACCGCCAGGTATTGCCAGTGGCGTCTTTTATGGATGAGTAAGAAGAATATGATGCACCCGGCCAGCAGGACCCATATCCAACTCATCCTGAAGAAGTCAAGCAGGATGTAATTGAGCAACGGGATCTCTTTGCCCGCAACGGTGAGATAGCCCTTTGTCCATTCCGTTCCGAAACTAAGTGGATAGATGGTGATTTTCTCGATAACATGGCGGAGGGCACTGTAAAGCATCCGTGGGATCGGTGTCGCCAGGCTCAGCAGTCCGATGCCGGCGGTGACATAGATGGTTTTTTTCGATAGCTTTCCTGCAACGGTGTGTCGCAGGTGGTATATGAGGGCGGGCAGGGATGCCAACAGGAAAATATACCCCTGAGAGGGAGCGAGCAGGATCAACAGGATACCAATGACGGGCCATGCCAGCAGCCATTTCCTGGCATTGGTATCTGCCGGATATTTCAGGAAAAGGGTGAACAGCGGCACGAGCAGGAGAAAGTTCAGACTGTTCCAGTACATATTGCTATAGGCAAAGAACAATACCGCCACGAGCGACAGGCCGATACTCCTGGTAGCTTTGTGCAGACCTATGAATGCCACGAGCAGGGTCAGGGTCATGATGAGCCGAAGCGATTCATCGATCGTTCCGGCTGTGCCGTCGAAAAACACCCAGGAGAAGAACCCTGCCATATCATCGACGAAGAGGCCATTGGGCGGGAAATAATCGATATATGGGATCATTCCGAACTCCCGGTAGCTCCACCAGCCTAAAAGGCTTTCACCAAATTGGGAATCATCTGATGAGATCACGGGAGCCGAAGTGGTTCCGGTCTTGAGTAGGATGACAACCGCAAAGATGGCCCATGGTGAGCATAGCTTACCGAGGTCATTGTGCTCAGCATCCTTGTAATGTTTCCATCTTTGGTATAGGTCTCTTCCCGCGATCCCCATGAGTGAGATGCTCAACAGCGGCAGCCATTCCCTGAAGGGTATCGCATACTGTGTGGTTTCACCCACGTGCATGTCAGGGATGATCAGCAGGTAGAAAAGGATAAGTGAGGCCTGCGGAATCACGACCACATATGGCAGGTGCTTTCTGTACAGTTCGGGTTTCCGTGCCACCAGGTAAAAAAACAGCATGCAGGCTGCCAGGTATGTGAAGAAAATGAGTTGTAGTCCAATCCTCATACCTGGCATGAGGGAGAAAGCCTGTAGCCGGTCCATAACGGCGGAGAATCCTGCCGGTACGATTGCGATCATCATGGCTGCCAGCACACCGGTTCCGATCTCGGAGGCCATGAGCTGTCGGTGTCGGAGGTTCAGGTGTGCTGCTGTGACGGTGGCGATCAGCCCGGCAAGGGCTAAAGGAAGCATGAAGAGCAGGGTTG
Source organism: Chitinophagaceae bacterium (assembly GCA_044361845.1). Lineage (GTDB taxonomy): Bacteria > Bacteroidota > Bacteroidia > Chitinophagales > Chitinophagaceae > Pollutibacter. The sequence continues at coordinate 5,139 of JBIKIB010000070.1, forward strand.
TCGGTTGCGGACTGAGAAGTCCTCCGAAGAGCCCGGCCAGTGGGATGAGCCACCATGAGAGTACCTGGGTGAGTTCATTCTCATACACCTGCCCGCCTACGAGCGAGATGTCAGAAAAAATCCTGATGGTGATCCTTCCTGTGAGGATGAAACCGATCACAAAGGCCGGCAGGCTGACGATATCCTGAAGTTTTGTCTGTCCATGCCAGCTTTTGTTGCCGACCAGGAAGTCGGGGTAATCGATGGGAACCACCAGAAATCTCTGCACGAGAAAGATGGATACCATTCCTGCGACGATGGCGGATAGGATGACGAAAAAGATGTTCTCCTTTCTGAAAGGGAACTTCGGAACGATACCCATGCGGGTTACATTCGTTGTTTTCATATGTACGGGTTGGTTCTTTTGAGTTATGCCGGATCTGCCGAAAATCGTATGGATGCTTTTCGGTTGCCTACCGCAGTTTCAGCAAGCTGAAAGTCGGTGGGATTGGCATTTCATGGATGGGGGATGGGCGAATATGGCTTAAAATGATGGTGCCTGTGTTTGTGCTGAACATCTGGTGTGATCGGATCCGGGAATGTACAGCGTCGCAGAAAAGCATGACATGCTCACATCATCACTCAAAATATGGATTATTCCTCATATTACAAAAAGGTGGGAAATGCTGATGCCCATATCCGTTGATCACTGCCTGGGGGCATAAAAAAACCAGGCTGTGTGCCTGGTTTGCTTTGTGACCCGTACGAGAATCGAACTCGTGATTCCTCCGTGAAAGGGAGGCGTCTTAACCGCTTGACCAACGGGCCTTGTTTCAAGGTGTGCAAAGATAAGACCCTGAGGTATTTCATCAAAATTTTTCATGAAAGAATCCTGTACTTTTATATTCTTGTAAGATTCACAGGTTGTTACATGCAAGGGCTCTTTTGAGCAGGGTTGAACATTGGCAGGATCGATCCTGTAAAAAATCACCGTAAGGGTAAATATCAATTCTTTACTTTCGTGTACTTTTTAAAACGACTAAACACAGTTTTCAGCTATGAGCACAGTAAAAGTAGCCATCAACGGATTTGGACGTATCGGCAGACTCGTGTACCGCCAGATCTATAACATGCAAGGCATCGATGTGGTTGCCATCAACGACCTGACAAGTCCGAAGGTACTGGCCCATCTGCTGAAATACGATACGGCCCAGGGCCGCTTTGATGCAGACGTGAAGGCTTCGGAGCAATCCATCTCCGTGAATGGTGAAGAAGTCATGATCTATGCTCAAAGAGACCCAGCACAAATTCCTTGGGGTGCACATGATGTCGATGTGGTGTTGGAATGCACGGGTTTTTTCACGGATAAGGACAAGGCCTCCGCACATATCACTGCAGGTGCCCGCAAAGTGGTCATCTCAGCCCCTGCGACCGGCGATCTGAAGACCATCGTGTATAATGTCAACCACGATATATTGGACGGTAGTGAGACGATCATCAGTTGTGCATCCTGTACGACGAATTGTCTTGCTCCGATGGCCAAGGTGCTAGAAGACAACTATGTCATCCTGGCCGGTCTGATGACGACCGTGCACGCCTATACCAACGACCAGAACACCCACGACTCCCCACATCCAAAAGGAGACCTTCGCCGGGCCCGTGCTGCTGCACAGAATATCGTTCCGAACAGCACCGGGGCTGCCAAGGCCATCGGATTGGTCCTTCCAAGCCTTAAAGGGAAGCTTGACGGCACTGCACAGCGGGTTCCGACACTCACCGGATCGCTGACAGAACTGACAACGGTACTGTCAAAGAAAGTCACCGTCGAAGAGGTCAATGCCGCCATGCAAGCCGCTGCCAATGAGAGTTTTGGCTATACGGAGGACGAGATCGTGAGCAGTGATGTCATCGGGATCTCTTATGGTTCGCTCTTTGATGCCACGCAGACCAAGGTCATTCATGTTGGGGACACCCAGATGGTGCGGACGGTCTCCTGGTACGATAATGAGATGAGCTATGTGAGCCAGTTGGTGCGTACAGTGCACTACTTCGCGCAACTGATCTCCAAATAAACTATCCGGCGCGTATGCGTCCAGAAGGTCTCGCCGGGTCTTGAAACACTCAGCGAGACCTTATTGCCTTCATTCCTTTCGTATTGAAAAAAATCCTGATGGTAACTTTCTCCTCATTTAATTTCAAAGGCCTCAAGGCCCTCGTTCGGGTTGATTTCAACGTCCCGTTGAACGAGGCATTCGAAGTGACGGACGATACCCGCATGACGGCAGCGCTTCCCACCATCCGCAAGATCCTTGCAGACGGCGGGTCGGCCATCCTGATGAGCCATCTCGGGCGTCCAAAAGACGGTCCTTCAGTAAAATACTCGTTGAAGCATCTCCTGCCGCACCTGTCGGGGCTCCTCGGTACGGATGTGCCGGTGCTCTTTGCGGCTGACTGCATCGGAGAGCAGGCACACCTCACGGCAAGCATGCTCCGCGGTGGGGAAGTGCTACTGCTGGAGAACCTGCGTTTTTACAAGGAAGAGGAAGAAGGTGACCGCGGCTTTGCCGAAAACCTCAGCTGGCTGGCAGATGTTTACGTGAACGATGCTTTTGGTACTGCACACAGGGCACATGCCTCCACGGCTGTCATAGCAGATTTCTTTCCGGCTGACAGGCGGATGTTCGGTCTGCTCATGGAGAGCGAAGTGGCCAGTGCCGGCAAAGTACTGCATCAATCCGAAAAACCCTTTGTCGCGATCATCGGCGGAGCCAAGGTATCTGACAAGATCCTGATCATCGAGAATTTGCTTGAAAGGGCGACAGACATCATCATCGGAGGCGGAATGGCCTATACTTTCATAAAGGCAGGTGGTGGTATGATCGGGAATTCTCTTTGTGAGGATGACCGCCTGCAGACCGCCCTCGACATCATCAAAATGGCCGAACAGAAAGGAGTGAAAATTCATCTTCCTCAGGATTCCGTCATCGCCGACAAGTTCGATGCAGCCGCAGCCACTGATATCGTGTCTTCCGACGCCGTGCCAGAGGGGTGGATGGGCCTTGACATCGGCCCGGCGGCGTCCATAGCCTTTGCCGATGTCATCAAAAGGAGCAAAACCATCCTATGGAATGGTCCGATGGGGGTATTCGAGATGGAGAAATTCCAGTCAGGAACGAAAGCCATTGCCCAAGCCGTCGCGGAGAGTACATCCCATGGGGCATTTTCCCTTGTGGGTGGGGGCGACAGCGTGGCCGCCGTGAACCGCTTCGGTTTCAATGACCAGGTGAGCTACGTCTCCACCGGTGGCGGTGCGATGCTTGAGTATTTCGAGGGAAAAGAACTTCCCGGGATCGCTGCCATTGCCAGCCACAAATGATGCCATACCTTTAACGTAGAACATCTTGATGTATGACCATGCAACCGTTCTGCGTAATTACATATCTTAGTATATAACCAAAATCATTTTTACAGTCATGAATTCCAAGAATCTCGGCCTGATCATTGTCATCGGCCTAATACTCCTGCTCGGCGGTTGCGGTTGTTCCGGCTACAACGGCATGGTATCCCAAGACCAGAATGTGAAAAGCAAATGGGGTAATGTGCAAAGTGAATACCAGCGACGTTCCGATCTGATCCCGAACTTGGTGAACACCGTCAAAGGCGCAGCGGATTTTGAAAAGTCTACACTCGAGGCCGTGATCAACGCAAGGGCAAAAGCGACAGCAACCACCATCGACCCGACAAACCTCACACCGGAGAATATCCAGAAATTCCAGGAAGCACAAGGACAATTGTCAAGTGCGTTGAGCCGTTTGCTGGTGACCATTGAGAAGTACCCGGACCTGAAAGCAAACCAGAATTTCCGTGACCTGCAAGTGCAGCTGGAAGGTACCGAGAACCGCATCAAAGTGGCACGCAACGATTTCAATACCGCTGTACAGTCATTCAACACCACCGTCAAAACCTTCCCCAACGTCATATTCGCGTCGATCTTCGGCTTTAGGGAAAAAGGCTATTTTGCCGCTGACCAAGGTGCAGATAAGGCCCCTGCGGTCGATTTCAACGCAAAATAACCCAACGCTACAATGCCGTTCTTTTTCAATCGGCGGAATGCCAGAAGTTTTTTCACGGCAGCGGATGAACTTCGCATCGTGGAAGCCATTCGCGATGCAGAGGGGCGCACCAGTGGAGAGATCCGGGTATTCATAGAAAGCCGTTGCCGCTTCGTGGACCCGGTTGACCGTGCCGCTGAAGTGTTCTTCGGCCTACAGATGGAGAAGACGGAAGACCGCAATGGTGTGTTGCTATATGTGGCCATGAAAGACCATCAGCTTGCCATCTTTGGCGATGAAGGCATTCATCGGATCGTGGGTACGGATTATTGGAGAGAGGAGGTCGCTAAAATCCTTCAGGCTTTTAATGCGGCACATCATGTGGATGGCATCATCGATATCGTGAGAGACATCGGAACAGCCCTTGTCGAGCATTTCCCTTACCAACAGGAGGATAGGAACGAACTCCCTGACAATATCGTTTTCGGAAACTGATGAGAAAAATCCTGATCCCCATATTGCTCCTGCTGACGCAGATGACGATCGCACAGATCGAAAAAATCATCCCGCCAGCACCCAGTCCTGCACGGTTGGTGGTAGACTTGACAGGCACCCTTTCGGCAGACCAACAACAGGCGCTGGAAGATAAACTCACACACTACGATGACACAACATCCAACCAGATAACGGTGGTCATCATCCCAACGACGGGTGACTATGACATCTCGGATGTGGCTTTCCAGCTTGGTCGTCAATGGGGAGTGGGTAACAAGGAATTCAACAACGGGATCGTCGTACTGGTCGCCAAGAACGATCGTAAAGTATACATCGCCGTCGGTTACGGACTGGAAGGCGCCATCCCCGATATCACCGCAAAGCGAATCGTGGAAGATGAGATCCTCCCCAACTTCAGGGGAAATGATTTCTACCGCGGACTTGATTACGGCACTGATGCGGTCATTAAAGCTGCGGCGGGAGAGTATACCCCCCCCGCAGGATATTCCAAAAGGAATAAAAAAGGGGAAGGTGGTAATATTCTCGGATCGATCATCGTACTCATGATCATCATCTTCTTCATCTCCCGTATGAAAGGCGGCGGTGGTGGAGGTTCCTTCATGAGCCGACGCGGATACCGCAACTGGAACGGTCCCAGCACCATGTGGTTCCCGCCAAGTGGCGGCAGCGGATGGGGTGGTGGCAGCAGTGGTGGAGGTGGAGGCTTCGGAGGTTTCGGTGGCGGTAGTTTTGGCGGAGGCGGAGCCGGTGGCAGCTGGTGAAAATGATATTCAAGTCAAAAATCAAGGATGGAAGTTGTGCAATAATGACCACAACCCAACCCTGATTTTTGACTTTCTTTTTTCAGCTCACACCACTTCACCCACTTTGTGGTTCACATCTTTCAGACTTTCTTCGATTTTTTCACGGATACCGGATACGGCCTTCTTCCCTTCCTCCACACCATCCTTCATTTTGTCGGTGAGCTTGTTGCCCTTTTTTTGCAGCAGGTTCCGTGTTTCTTTACCTGACTTTGGTGCTAACAGCAGACCTGCTATCGCGCCGGCTGCAATCCCTGCTGCAGCGGCAGTGATGATCTTTCCAGTTGTTTTCATGGCATTCCATTTAAAAGGTTAAGCTTTGTGAATCATTCCTTGTAAAGGTCGGTCAGGTCGCATACCCAAAAAATGACGATGGTCATGGTTCCCCTTTTCTATGAATCCAATAAACCGGATATCTCCCCCGATGCCTTTGGGTGATAAATATCACGGAACGCTCCCATGGTTCTGTGCACTTTTGCATTTAGAAATATATATATGGAAATCGTTGGTTACATAGCGTCGCTGATCATTGGTATATCACTTGGTCTCATCGGTGGTGGCGGTTCGATCCTTACCGTCCCCGTCTTGGTATACCTGATGGGTGTTGATCCCATATCTGCGACGGCCTATTCTCTTTTTATTGTCGGGACCACCAGCCTTGTGGGGGCAGTGCCGAAATACCGACAGGGACAAGTGAATCTGAAGACGGCACTGATCTTCGGGCTACCATCCATCATCGCGGTCTACGCCACCCGTAAATATATCATACCGGAAATCCCCGATGATTTGTTCAGCATCGGCGGTCTGGCCATCACGAAACCGGTCCTGATGATGTTATTCTTCGCCATACTGATGGTGGCAGCTTCCATGTCGATGATCCGCGAGCAGAAAAAAACAAACGCTGACGCTGACGGAATGCAGGTATTCAACTATCCACTGATCCTCCTGGAAGGGGTCATCGTGGGTGTATTGACAGGTCTTGTTGGTGCGGGTGGAGGATTCCTGATCATCCCGGCACTGGTGCTGTTGAGTAAACTTCCCATGAAACAAGCAGTGGGGACATCCCTGCTGATCATCGCTGCAAAATCCCTGATAGGATTCACGGGTGATCTTTCACACATGACGATGGACTGGCGCCTACTCATCATCGTTACGATGTTGGCTGTAGTGGGAATATTCATCGGGGATGCCCTCAGTAAAAAAATCGACGGCGATAAATTGAAAAAAGGATTCGGTTGGTTTGTATTGGTGATGGGTATATATATCATCACACAACAATTATTCTTTCCGCTAAAGTGATACCCATGAATGACAGAAAACTGGTTTTGTTCAGCAGTATATTGCGCTGGGCTCTGGGTTCGGTATTCCTTGGCGTAGGAATCGTGTATTTCAGGGATGGCTCATGGCCAGCGATACTCTTTGGTGTGGCATTCATTGTCTCCGGTTTCTTTCGTCCAAGACGATGCCTGGATGACGGATGCGATCTGCCATGACCCCATAGGTTGCCATCTTCTTTGTCGAATTGCTGAACTCCTGTAGTTTCGATGGATCATGAATGCCGCAACCGTAAAAGAGATCCGTGAAGAACTTGAGGCGCTGCCATCGAAGCAGCTAGTGGACATCATCCAGCGCCTTGCACGTTTCAAAAAAGAGAACAAGGAACTGCTTACCTATCTGCTTTTCGAGGCACATGACCTCTCTGGTTATATTTCCGGTGTCAGACTCGATATGGAAGCATCCATGCTCGATATCAACCCACGCCATCTCTATCAGGCGAAGAAGACGATCCGTAAGACCCTCCGGCTCACTAATACATACATTCGATTTTCCGGCTCCCGTCAGGCAGAAGCCGAACTGCTCATGCACTTCTGCAACCTGCTGAAACGTAGTGGCATCGAACTGGAACGCAATCAGGTACTGTTGAACCTGTACAGCAATCAGATCAAAAAAATCAAGCAGAGCATCGCCACACTTCATGAAGACCTGCAGTACGACTTATCCAAACAGCTGGAGGAACTCTCCCGGCCTGGTTGGCAGATCTGACATCATCGTGTTCATGAATAATGCTGTCCATATTGCATTATTCTTGATATTGCATACCTGCATGCTCATGGAGATCGGTCCTATTCCCATATTATTCATTTCAGCATCATTGCTGGGATTGGTACTGTCAGTCGCACTGGTATTTTTCAATATGAACCAGCGACATATCAGCCGTTTGCTTGCTGTATACATCCTGATGCTGTCGCTTTTTTGTATACAGAATTTTCTCACCGACAGTACCCTCATCCGAAAAGTCCCTTATCTGTTCCGGATGACTAAACCTTTATTGTACCTGCCCGGGGTCTTGGTTTTT
>JBIKIB010000371.1:0-3897 GCA_044361845.1 Chitinophagaceae bacterium
TAGGGCAATATGCGATCGGAGCGAAAGTCCTTGAAAAATATGGTTTCCGAGGGGTGTTTTTCATCATGACCCTCGCGATGAATAAGACAGATTATATCAGCAGCAGCCAGTTGTGGGAGATGGCGGAAAATGGACACGTCATTGGCTCGCATACATGGGACCATAAAAACGTCCTAAAATATGAGCCGGCGGATTGGCCGGTACAGCTGAAAGGATCGGTTGCTTCGCTGGAGAAAGCAACCGGAAAGCCTGTACGGTACTTTGCCTATCCATACGGGTCATGGAATGCGAATGCGATCACCTACCTGAAGCAATATGGTTTCCGCGCGGCATTCACCCTGGGTGTGAAGCCTTCCGAAAAAGAACCGCTTCATACCATCAGCCGGATCAATATCCCCGGCTATTGGTCGGCAGAGATGGTTTCCGCTCACCTCGGCAAGCATTTCCCCTAACGGGATCTGCGGCATCCCAATTGGTCGAATGGTGGTCAATGATTTCAGACTTGTACCTTTAGTGCTTAGTGCGTTTTTTATATTATTGATTATCAATAGTATAGTTTTTTGTTTGGTTGATTTTACCGCACTAAATGCTATTGGGTCGTGAAAATCAGGGTTGTGAAAAACTGATTATTCACCCGAAACATGATCCTCTATCCTGACCCGCTTCACTGCCGGATCACCTGCATCCGGTAGGTTTCCCTTTCACTGGCACTGACTTCGACGATATACGTCCCGGACATATCGGGTAGGACTATCTTTCCGGGCCTGCTGACCCGTTGTGTCTTTCCGGTGAGGCGTCCGTTCATATCATACACGCGAATGTCTAGCGTCTGAGAAGCCGCTCCATTCAATTGCCAGTCGATGTGCATCGGTTCATGGGCCCGGCCGGGGTTCGGAAACAACCGGATGTATTGACCGCCCGGGAGATCCACCACCGCCGTGGGCGTTCTGGGATTGACACTGAAATTGACCACATCTGTCACCCCGTTGAAGACCGTTCGGAACACCCAGTTCCCCATTGGCGCATTGACAGGCAGCACATATGACCAATACCAGTAGCTGGCATTATAGGTGGAGGGAGATGTGCCGGTCCAGTTCACAAAGGTCGAGCCATCGGGCCTCAAAACGGTATACTGCGTCGTGGCCCCCTGCTGCTGGTCGCGGTAATATGCCGCAAAAAAAACCGTGTCACCTTGCAGGAATACGCTGCGGTCGTTGGGTGTTTCCGGATCCGGACAGGTACCGAAGACAGGTGGTGCGAAATGCGTCACCAGCCGGTTGACCATCGGCTCTCGATAGGGTTTCTGAACGGCCCACCAGGTATTGTTCCCGTTCAGGCGGTTGCAGGGACCTGCAAATGGATCGATCCGGTTCGCCAGGGTGTAGGTACTGTTCTGGTATACTTCAAAATGCAGATGTGGACCGGTCGAGTTTCCCGAGCTTCCGACAACACCCAGGAATTCCCCTTTTGCGACATTTTCTCCTACCACTTTGAGGGTCATATTGCGTTTTAAATGACCGTACCAGGCCACCGATCCGTCTGGATGCCGAATGTAGATGGCATTCCAGTTGCAGTTGGTGCAGAGCGCACAACTGTTATCCGGGTTGCCGTCAACCTTGCCGATGATGATCCCTTCCTGTGCGGCGATCACCTGTACCTGATTGTTCAGCTGTTTGTAACGTGGAAAGGGCCAGGTGAAAATATCCGTTCCCTGATGGTTGTATCCGCTAGCCTGGTCATAGCTCCGGGCCCCGCAATTGTAATCCAGTACTTTTCCGGGGAATGAAGTATCCTGGTCCACGAAATTACTGATGCCATAATAGCCGGGGTCAGTCATCCCCGTTGACTGCCGCAGGGGCCAGTCGAAAAGCTGCGCTGATGTTCTGTTGGACACAGGCCGGATTTTTCCCTGGCGTTCAAGATCGCTCAGATTGGCATCCAACAGGCTGACGATCGAGGCCCTTAGTTCATCGGAGATGCAGGGCACTGATCTGAAGATGAATTCCCCTCCACCGGCAGGCGGTATCGGCTGCGCGGACAGGATCGTTGATCCAGACAGCAGGAGACTGGTCACCAAACACTTGTACATACCGAAACTATATTTAATTTGAAGATACAAAAAAGGGCCCTGACAGCGCTGCAATCCTCAGGCTGCATTCGTTCAGGCTTCCCTTATTTTTTGTTCACACCCTTTGCGGAATCGAATTCGAAAGTAATCAAGGTGACTATGAGAAGCAAGCCTTGTGCCATGGGATTTGACGCTCGAGGAAGGATCATGACCGACATATCCAAAGTGGAGGATTTATAGTTATTTCTTAAAGATCAATTTGTGATCGGCACTTCATGCCGATATCGATTTCACCCAATCTTCCCAACTTTTATATGCGATGAATGGACGCATTGTCATTATGACTTTTTCTTTGCGCCCCGTACCAATGAATAGGAATGATCGATCAGTTCCAGTACGAGTGCCGGTGGTATCGATCCGTCCAGTATGATCGTATTCCAATGCTTTTTATTCATATGGTATCCTGGCATGATGCTTTGATGTGCTGCACGAAGAAAAACGGCCCTTTCAGGGTCGCACTTAGCATTGAATCGCAGCGGGTATGCATCGAGAGGGATCAGTAAAAAGGCTTTTCCCCGGATTTTCAGCACAAGCACATCAGGGCCAAAGGGCAGGGTTTCTTCCGTTTCAGGTTTAGCGAGGGTATAGTCCAACAGATCACCAAGCGTCATGAATGGAAAATACAAATTTTAATACACAATGCGGGAGCTCCTGCGGATCCTTGTAAAATTTGCATGCTGCATGACTTGTGCAAGCCCCGTGCATGATGAACACCTATCAGTAGTCGGAATAGGCCGTCGGGCGGAGGAATATGATCTCAGACCTTGACACATTCTTCTGGTACCTTGGGTTGGAGGATAGTTGTTTCCATTCGGCATCATCCCGGAAGCTCTGCCAGTGAGCATCCCTGTCAGCCTTGTTTTCGAAGGTCGTCATGTACATGAGGTTCGGCATGCGCGGGCCACTGAAGACTTCCCCGTAGAAGACCGCGTTGAAGCCAAGACGGTCGAAAAGGGCGATCTCTCCGCCTTCATTGAACATCTCCACTTTATTCCAGTAGAGTCTCTCGTTGGTACTTTCATAGCTCCGCAATTCATAGATCCTCTGCTCACGGGAACCCGTAAGCGAAGGCCTGCGAATGCCCGGGAACATCCTGAATCCCCTCATCAGCATTCCCTCCATGCGGGTGTATGCCTGTTTGTCCCTCGCGCTGTCCATGAATTCTTTCGCAGCATCCATGAACCATTTGTCTGCCATGATCTTCGATTCGATATCCAGTTTTTTGCGCAGTGACGAATAGGATATCAGCATATAGGTCTGCCTGGCTTTTGCGGTATCATTGGATAGGGCGGTGAAGATCCCGATATCCTTCAGTCCCTGCTGGTGCAGTGCCGGCAGTAGACACTTCTCCAGAAATGCATCCAGTCGTTTTCCCTGTTCTGCGGAATTGTGGTGGTAGATGCGCAGTTCATGGATGGGAGGGTCCGGCTTTTTCGTCTGTGCAATGGCAAGGCTGCTGATGCATGCAAGGAGGATGGCGGGTAGTATATTCATGATCTGAGTCTTAAGATTTGTTGGGGTAAAATGTGGGTTGCAATTCGGTTCGATCTTATTTCAGCGATGCCATGTCTATCACAAAACGGTAACGCACATCCGAGCGGAGGATGCGTTCATACGCTTCGTTGATATACGACATGGGGATAACCTCCGTATCCGACACGATATCATGTTTTTCGCAGAAATCCAGCATCTCCTGGGTCTCCTTTATGCCGCCTATCAGTGAGCCTGAAAGGTTGCGCCTTCTCCCTGTCAGCATGCCTGCCTTAACG
>JBIKIB010000372.1:0-3879 GCA_044361845.1 Chitinophagaceae bacterium
ACGACAGCACCTGTGCTGCGAACGGTCTTGACGATTTTTTCCGCCGATTTGTCTACGAGGTTATGATCGTAGGACTGCAATTTTATTCTGATTCGCTGAGACATAATATTTAGCCCATATTTCAATGGGAGTGCAAAGGTAAGTGGGAAATCAATATGAGCAAAAAAAAAGTTGTTTATTATACAGATTCAGAGAAAAACAGTCCTGAAATCAGGAACAAACACGCTAAAAAAAAACAGCCGACACATGACGTCCGGCTGTTTCTGACAAAAGCTATGTAACCAACGGGGAACCCGCTTATCAGGAATTAATTATTCTTCCCCTTTATTTTAGCAATGACCTCTTCTGCGATGCCATTTGGTGCAGATGCATAGTGTGAGAACTCCATGGTGGAAGTCGCACGACCTGATGAAAGAGAACGCAGCTGTGTCACATATCCGAACATCTCACTAAGGGGCACTTTGGCCTTGATAACCTGTGCTCCAGCCCTACTATCCATCCCTTCAAGCATACCGCGACGACGGTTCAGATCCCCCGTAACATCTCCCATATATTGCTCTGGTGTGATCACTTCTATCTTCATAATGGGTTCAAGCAATACAGGCTTCGCTTTCCGTGCTGCTTCACGGAAACCACCTTTTGCGCACAACTCGAATGACATCGCATCTGAATCGACCGCATGGAAGCTTCCGTCATAGATGCGAACCTTCATATGCTCCACAGGATAATTTGCCAGAACACCATTGGACATGGACGTTTCGAAGCCTTTCTGGATGGCAGGAATGAATTCACGGGGAATCGATCCTCCAAAGATATCGTTCACAAACTGCATTTGCTTGCCCGGATTCTCCTTCAGCCATTCTTCCTCAGCCGGTCCGAATTCGAACACGATATCTGCAAATTTACCCCGACCACCGGTCTGCTTCTTAAGGGTCTCACGATGCGTGATGGTAGCATTGAAGGCCTCCTTGTAGGCAACCATCGGGGCGCCCTGATTGACTTCCACCTTGAACTCCCGCTTCATACGGTCAACAATGATCTCAAGGTGAAGCTCACCCATACCACTGAGGATCGTCTGTCCGGTTTCTTCATCCGTACGCACACGAAGTGTGGGATCTTCTTCCACCAGCTTTCCGATGGCCATACCCATCCTGTCAACATCCGCCTGGGTCTTGGGTTCGACCGCAATAGAGATGACCGGCTCCGGTATGAACATATTCTCCAGCACGATCGGATGGTCCTCATCACAGAGTGTATCACCGGTCTTGATCTCCTTGAAACCGACAGCAGCTCCGATATCTCCGGCTTCGATGAAATCGATCGGGTTCTGCTTGTTCGCATGCATCTGCATGATCCGGCTTATCCGCTCGTTCTTCCCACTTCGTATATTCTTCACATAGGTTCCTGCATCAAGCCTGCCGCTATAACAGCGGAAGAATGCGAGCCTACCCACAAATGGATCCGTCATGATCTTGAACGCCAACGCAGCAAATGGTTCCTTAGCATCCGGCTTTCGGGTAACCTCTTCTCCGGTATCAGGATTTATACCCACGATGGCTTCCACATCAAGTGGACCGGGCAGATAGCGTACCACACAATCAAGCATGGTCTGCACCCCTTTGTTCTTGAAGGAAGATCCGCAGAGCATAGGCACGATCGTCATGTCGATGGTCGCCTTACGGATGGCTTCGTGTATCTCATCCTCGGTGATGGTATCCGGATTTACAAAAAATTTCTCCATGAGGCTATCGTCATATTCCGCAACGGCCTCAATGAGCTGGGTTCTCCAGTATTCCACATCTTCTTTCATGTCTTCCGGTATATCGACCTCCTCATAAGTCATACCGTGAGACGTTTCATGCCAGATGATACCCTTCAGCGTGACCAGATCGACAACCCCTTTGAAATTATCCTCACCGCCAATGGGAAGCTGCAATGGAACGGATTTTGCCCCAAGCATCTCACGAACCTGCTTCACCACATTGAGGAAATCTGCTCCGGCACGGTCCATCTTGTTCACAAACCCGATACGGGGGACCCTATAGCGGTTGGCTTGACGCCAAACTGTTTCCGACTGGGGTTCTACACCATCCACGGCAGAGAACAATGCTACGAGACCGTCCAATACACGCATAGAACGCTCCACCTCGACCGTGAAATCCACGTGACCAGGGGTATCAATGATGTTGAACTTATACTTTTTCGTATCCGCGATCGGCTCTCCCTGTGCGGTGGGGAAATTCCAGAAACAAGTTACCGCTGCGGATGTGATGGTGATTCCGCGCTCCTTCTCCTGCTCCATCCAGTCCGTGGTGGCAGCGCCGTCATGCACCTCGCCGATCTTGTGCGACATACCTGTGTAATAAAGAATACGCTCGGTAGTCGTCGTTTTGCCGGCATCGATGTGGGCAGCAATCCCGAAATTCCGTTGAAATCTTAAGTCTGCCATGACTTTAAATATTGATGGTTTTAAATGTACCCGATTCGTGAAAAATACCCTGCTTCTTATTTTTTCATGTGCATGGATGGGTCATTTCTAGCGATACCCAATCATTCATACAAAAAGCGACAGGTCACTTTTTGAGGGTGCAAAGGTATTGATAAAAAATTAAATAGCACAAATCTTGATTGATTCATCCCAACGCAATTTCCAACCATAAAAAAAAGCCGGATACACTTGTATCCGGCTTATTGAAAAGTATGGTTGGAATCAGATCCGGAAGTGTGCAAAAGCTTTGTTCGCCTCGGCCATCCTGTGCGTATCTTCCTTCTTTTTATAAGCTCCACCTTCGCCCTTGCTTGCAGCGAGTATTTCGTTGGACAATTTATCAGCCATGCTCCGTCCGTTACGCTCCCTTGCAAAACGGATCAGCCATTTGATGCTGAGTGATGTTTTACGGTCAGCACGTACCTCTGTTGGTATCTGGAACGTTGCGCCACCAATACGACGGCTACGTACCTCTACGCCCGGTGTGACATTGGCCAGTGCTTTCCTCCAGACCTCATAGCCATTGTCTCCGGTGATCTTAGAGACTTTGTCTATTGCATCATAGAATATCGTCAAAGACGCATCTTTCTTTCCCTGCCACATCAGATTGTTGATGAAGCGGCTCACAAGTACATCATTGAACTTGGGATCCGGGGCGAGGGGGAGTTTTTTTGCTCTTGCTTTCCTCATTATTTGAGATTTCTTGTTTCCTGATTATTTTTTACCAGCGGGCTTCTTGGCACCTTTCTTATCGCGCTTTGTACCATACTTCGAGCGGCTCTTCTTCCTATCCTTAACACCGGCAGTGTCCAGGCTTCCACGTACAATGTGGTAACGTACACCCGGAAGATCTTTTACACGACCTCCGCGGATCAGTACGATCGAGTGCTCCTGCAGATTATGGCCTTCACCCGGGATGTAGGCAATCACCTCCACTTTATTCGTCAATCGCACCTTGGCCACCTTCCGGAGTGCGGAGTTGGGCTTTTTAGGTGTCGTCGTGTAGACACGGGTGCAAACACCCCTACGCTGAGGACATGCATCAAGTGCCCTTGATTTGCTCTTTGCACGGATGATCTCCCGGCCTTTTCTAACAAGTTGCTGTATCGTTGGCATGAAACCCTTTTTTGTTCGGGACGGCAAAGGTATGGGTAAAAAAGCAATTTCCAAAAAGCGAAAATAAAAAATATGACAACCCACCAGAAAAGTTCCCATTCGGCCATCCTATAACCATCGACTGCCGTTGCGAATCAGACAGGAAGCATCCAGCCATGGTTGTCAGGCACTCGACCCTCTTTGATGTCCGTCATGGCAGTGCGAAGGGCCAGTGCCGTTTCGAATGCATCCGGATCAAAAGACATGGACTTGCCCTTATACGATAATTCCCGTAT
>JBIKIB010000071.1:0-12768 GCA_044361845.1 Chitinophagaceae bacterium
CATGAACAAGACCTTTCTCTATGCACACGTGATCTGGGCTGTCCGCGACCAGGAAGCCCTGCTGACCAAGACCGTGCGGGTTGTGCTCAATGCGCACCTGCAGAAGTCTGCTGAAGAGAAAGGCGTGAAGATCCTGCATGTGAGCGGATCGACTGACCATATGCATGTATTGCTGCATCTCCATCCTGCGCAGAATGTCGCACAGGTGGTGCGCCAGCTCAAGGCGGAAAGCACAGACTGGCTGAATGCTACGAAACTGTTGCCGGTGCATTTCGAATGGGACAGCGACTATGCTGCCTATTCGGTGAGTCCGAACGTGCTCAAGCAGGTCATGGAATATTTCGACCGGCAGGAAGAATACCACAAGCTGAAATCATTCGATACGGAGATGGAAGTCTTCGGTAAACTCCAGTCCGGACAGGTCTGATAAACCGCATCATCCTCAACATGAACAATCCCGTTACATACCGATTTTCTACCAGCACTGTGAACTATCATTTCGGTGAACGATTCCAGGATCTGCAGAAGCTGGTGTCAAAGGACCGCACTGTCATCATAACCGATGATAACGTGTTCGATCACCATAAGTCGCGGTTCAGGGGATGGAATACGATCGTCCTTCGCCCCGGCGAGGCTTTCAAAGTACAGGCGACGGTCGACTCCATCATCAGTCAGCTGATCGCCTTGCAGGCCGACAGGCAATTCACGCTGGTCGGCGTCGGTGGAGGCGTGGTCACCGACCTCACAGGCTATGTCGCTTCTTTGTATATGCGTGGCATTTCTTTCGGGTTCGTGCCGACCACCGTGCTTGCGATGGTGGATGCATCCATAGGGGGAAAGAACGGCATCGATGTTGGCCCATTCAAGAACATGGTGGGTGTCATTCGTCAGCCATCCTTCATCCTGTATGATTACGATCTGCTCAAGACCCTTCCGGATGCGCAGTGGTCGGATGGTTTTGCAGAGGTCATCAAACACGCATGCATCCGGGATGCGGCAGCCTTCAGGATGCTGGAAGCCACAGACCTGGCAGCACTCAGGCGTGATAAAGCCGGACTGCAGGCACTCATCCAGCGGAATGTACGCCTCAAGAGCGGTATCGTAAAAAAGGATGAGTTTGAGAAGGGCGACCGCAAACTGTTGAATTTCGGACATACACTCGGTCACGCGCTGGAAACGCAGTATGCCCTTTCGCACGGCCAGGCAGTCGCCATCGGGATGTATCATGCCTGCCGGTTTTCGGAAGCGCATCTTGATTTCAGTGAAACGGACCGGGTGGCCCGCGTGCTGGAACAGTATGGACTTCCTTCAGATGTTGCCTTTGATGCCGACAAGGTGCTTGGCATCCTGCAGATGGACAAAAAACGCGTCAGCAAGGAGATCAATTACATCCTCTTGCAGAAGATCGGCAAGGCCGTGATATGTCCATTGCCCCTTGTGACGATCGGCAAATGGGTCGGCAAGGCGGGTGTTGCAAAGAAGAAAAAAGCGGCCCCCGGGAAATAAATATGAATCCAGGTTGCTTTGCAATGCCGGCGGGACCAGCATCCCGGGGCATACGCAGCAACTTAAACCGTCCATCAGGACATCTCCCCAAATGAATATAACCATATATCCTTCCGGTGTGACCGGACATGTACTATCTCCACGGTCAAAAAGCTCGATGCAACGTGCCTGTGCAGCCGCATTACTCCGAAAGGGAATCACGGAGATCCTGCTTCCCGGCATCAGCAACGACGACATGGCCGCGCTGGATGTCATACAGAAGCTGGGAGCGATCGTCGAAACGAAAGCTGACCGGCTCCTGGTAAGCAGTCAAGGTGTGGAGCCGCTCTCGGATGTCATCCATTGCGGGGAGAGCGGACTGGGCATCCGGATGTTCACGCCCATCGCTGCCCTTTGCGACAAGCCGCTTCGGATCACCGGCTCCGGAAGCCTGGTGACAAGGCCGATGCATTTTTTCGATGAGATATTTCCGCAATTGTCCATCGACGTGCATTCCGCCAACGGGCATCTGCCGTTACAAGTAAAGGGGCCGCTGAAGCCTGCGGATATCAGCGTGGATGGATCGCTCAGCTCACAGTTCCTGACAGGACTCCTCATGGCCTATTCCGCAGCAGCTGCGAGTGGCGTGACAATTCACGTGCGCGATCTCAAGAGTAGACCATATATCGACCTCACCATATCCGTGATGCGGAGCTTTGGGATGCATTTGCCGGAGGTCACGGAAGGGGATGATTTCATCTTTCACGCACCTGTCGCTCGTCCCGAACAGGACATCATTCGATATGCTGTCGAAGGGGACTGGAGCGGTGCTTCTTTCCTGATCGTGGCAGCGGCCATTGCGGGTGATCTGCTGATAGCGGGACTGCAGGAGGATTCGGTGCAGGCAGACAAGGCCATGCTTGCTGCGTTGACAAAGGCGGGGGGTGATTTTGCATTCAGGGATGGCGTGCTCGATGTCAAAAGATCCGTACTCCATGCATTCGAGTTCGATGCAACGGAATGTCCGGATCTGTTTCCTCCGCTGGTGGCATTGGCGGCACATGCAAAAGGAACGACCCTGCTAAGGGGTGTCAGCCGGCTCGCGCATAAAGAAAGCGACCGCGGCCTTACCCTGCAGGAGGAATTCGGAAAGCTGGGCGTCGCGATCACTCTGGACGGAGACCTCATGCGCATCGAGGGTGGCAACCCACTCAGGGGAGCGGCAACAAGATCGCACCACGACCATCGCATCGCCATGGCCGTGGCAGTGGCAGCCCTTGCCGGCAGTGCGCCCGTAACGATCGATGATGCGGAAGCGATCCGGAAGTCATATCCAGATTTCTTCCGGGATCTGGCTTCCATCGGTGTGCGTGTGGAGGGGCTCTGATCTTTTTATAGAATCAAGCGACGGCACGCTGACTCTGTATGGAAATAAATATCTTGCACGGCTGCAACGTCATTCATCCGCATCCGGATCTGTTGTGGGGAATGGGAAAGGTCGATGCGAAAATACTTTTGCCGACCATATGATGAATGATTTTATCCGGCAGTGAAATATTCTGAAAAACTTACGTTATAGCATATGAACCGATTCGGAAAGCATTTTTCGGTCACGATATTCGGCGAGTCGCATGGTGAGGGCGTTGGCCTGGTCATTGATGGTTGTCCGGCCGGGCTCCCTTTATGTGTGGATGACTTCGTAGCGGACACGGAACGCCGCAAGGGTGGGAAGCAGAAAGGGACCACCCCGCGACAGGAGTTGGACCTCCCCGTTTTTAAAAGCGGGGTCTTCAATGGCAGGGCCACAGGCGCACCGCTGACCATGATCTTTGATAACAACAATACCCGTTCGGGTGACTATGAAAAGCAACGTGCCGTCCCGCGGCCCGGACACGCGGATCTTGTTGCCAGTCAGAAGTTTGGCGGTTACGAGGATTACAGGGGTGGTGGGCATTTCAGTGGCAGGCTTACGTTATGCCTTGTGGCAGCAGGTGTTGTAGCCAAAAAGATGCTTGCACCGCTGAGCATTGTGGCAACCATCACCGAGATCGGGGGGGAGAAGGACCCGGAAGAAGGGATACGGAAAGCCATCGCCGAAAAAGACTCTGTCGGCGGCATCGTGGAATGTCGGGTGTCGGGACTGCCCGTTGGATTGGGAGAGCCCTTCTTCGACTCCGTGGAATCGTTGATCGCACATGCTGCTTTCTCCATACCTGCGGTGAAAGGCATCGAGTTCGGAACAGGCTTCCAGTCTGCCAGGATGTTCGGTCTGCAGCATAACGATGCGATAGAAGACATCGGTGGGCGCACCCGAACAAACCATGCGGGTGGCATTGTGGGTGGGATCACCAACGGCAACGAACTGGTCTTTCGCATTGCAGTGAAACCGACCTCCTCCACACCGCGGGAGCAGTACACCCTGAATCGGGAATCCGGCGAAATGGAGGCATTCTCCGTCAAGGGGCGCCACGATCTCTGTATTGCACTCCGGGTGCCACCGGTACTGGAGGCGGTCACGGCTATGGTGATGGCAGACCTCATGATCTCGGAACACCGCATGGCTAGGGTCATTCATTGAAGAATACATATATCCTTTAAAAACCTATATGGCATACATCTATCATCTTACAACTCGTCAGGAATGGGAGGCATCACTCACCATAGGTTCACACACCGTTCCTTCACTGAAAGAGGAGGGCTTCATCCATTGCTGTACAGAAGAACAGGTCGCCCAGGTCGTCGATCGGTTCTACAAAGACGCTATGGACATCGTCATCCTGAAAGTCAACACTGAAAAGCTCCGCAGCCAGCTCGTATACGAATGGTCTTCTTCCATGGAGGATACCTATCCGCATATCTATGGCGCTATCAATACGGATAGTGTCGAGGATGTGAGTGACATCTATTGAGAGAGAACAACATCGTATAGTAAACGAAGAAGGAGACGCGATCGATGCGTCTCCTTCTTCATTTATGCACCTGCCGCAGGGGCAGGGATTGTCAGGGTGTTCAAGCCAGTCCTTTCTTATCGTATGATCGTGACATATCCTGCGATCTTCGACCTCCCGTTCTTCGGATCCACCACGTAGTAATAGGTTCCTACGGGCAGTTGTTTGCCGTTGATCGTTCCATCCCAGGGGTTATTGTATCCAACTGATCTGAAGATGAGTTGTCCGGTCGTGTTGTATACTTCTATCACCGCACCCGGATAGCTTTCGATGTATTGGATTTCCCATTTGTCATTGTATCCGTCGCCGTTGGGGGTGAAAGTATTGGGGATGATCGGCTTGTACAGCACTTTCAGGAACATGCTGCTGGTATCGACGCATCCCTTATCGCTGGTCACGGTCAGTAGATATCGGGTATCACTTGCAGGGGATGCCGTTGGACGCAGCAATGAAGGATCGTTCAGTGCCGTGGTGGGTGTCCATGCATACGTCAGGCCATTGGCATTTGTGGCGTTCGCATTGATCGTGAGCTGTCCACCGTCAAGCATCACCCGGTCTGGTCCGGCATCCGCCACGGGTATCGGGTTCACGCTGACGGCTTTTGTGAAGACGGTGCTTTTACAGTTGAAGCTGTTCATGATGTATAGCGTCACATCATAAATGCCTGTCCTGGTGTAGGTATGTGCGAAGCTTTGCGTGCCGGGTGTAGTGCCGTCTTTCATATCCCAGTGCAATGTCTGCAGGGTGCCGTCGGCCGGGTCGCTGGTATTGGTGAATTGTATCGCGCCACCCAAACAGACATCCACCGCACTTGTGGAAAAGGATGCGATGGGTTGCGGGTGCAGCGTGTTCAGGATGATGGTCGTGTCATGCACGCAGCCCGCGCTTGTGGTAGCCTGTAGTTTCACGTTGAAAGGGCCGAGGTTTGCGTAAGTGTGCGCGGGGTCCTGTTGTGTTCCGCTGTTGACCGGACCGCTGCCCGGATCCCCGAAATCCCAGAGATAGGTGAGCGAGGATGACAAAGCATTCGGTACGGTGGAAAGGTTTGTGAACTGGATCACGGCGTTCGGCAGGCAGCTCACCGGAGGGAAACTGAACCCTGGTCTCGCCAGTGGCTCCACATTGACGGTGGTCGTCTTACCGGCGCTTACGCAACCATTTGCTGTGACCACTGTGAGGGATACATTGTATGTTCCGTATGCGACGAATGTATGCGTGAATGGGGTCGCATTGCTGCGCAGTACCATGGGCGTACCATCGCCGAAATCCCATCTCCATTGGGTGATCGCACCCTCTGCAGAGGTTGATCTATCGGTGAAAGTGACTGCTTGTTTCTCACAGGCAGGGGTCGTGGTGACGGAGAAATCTGCCAGCGCACGTTCCCATACCTTGATCGTTTGCGTGATGCTATCGGCACAACCTCCGGTTGTAGAAGTGAATCTGAATTTGATCGTATGGACACCTGCGCCTGCCACTGCGGGATCAAAAACACCTGTGCTGGAAACACCCGGCCCGGTGAACACTCCCGATCCCGGGACAGCGCCGATCTCGGAGGCCTGGGTGATCTGATAAACCGGCGCATCGAAGCAGATGTTCGGCATGGCGTTGAACCGAACTTTAGGTGCCGCATTGAGGGTGATGGTCTCCGTCTTATCATTCGTACACACCCCACCCGAGAAGGCCCTGAAACGGATCTGGTAGGTTTTTGTCAAAGGCGACTGGAAGTTGGGGTATAGGTGGCGATAAATTTCACCCGCTTTGGGGTCATCGTCTGTGAACTTGACAGAAGGGCTGCCCAGGTTATCCCACCAGATCTCCACCTTCGTGATGACACCCGGGAAGACCGTGGAGGCATCTGTGATCGAGACGGAGTCATTGGCACAAAGCGATGCAGGATTATTGACCGTGAACCTGGCCACCGGAAAGCTGCCATTGACGGTCAGCGTCTGCTGGACGGTATCGCGGCAACCTTGGTTGGATGTGACGATCAGTGATACCGGGTAGTTCCCCACGTCCTTATAACTGTGTTGCGGGTTCTTTATCGTGGCGGTATTTGGGCTCACCGGTGGTTTGTTCCAGTTTGGATCCCCGAAATTCCATTGCCAGGCCTGAATGCTGCCGGGTGCGGCCACTTTGCTGCTGTCATTGAATTGTGCGTATGTATCGTTGAGGCATACTTCCGGAAGGATGAATCCAGCCTTTGGCCTCGGGTTGATCACCAGCGGGGTCAGGCTGTTGATGCTCACACATCCGTTGGATGTTGTGACCGTCAGTTTGATATTATACGTGCCGGGTGATGCGTACACATGCGACGGGTTTGGCAATGTGGAGCTGTTCTGTGCACCGCTTGAGGGGTCATTGAAATCCCAGAGCCAGGATTGTGTGGTGCCGACATTCGGAACGGAAAGGTCGGTGAAATTGATGGTGCCCGTAGCGCAGACCGGACTGTTTGTCGTGTAGTTGGCTACTGGCAGTGGCCAGACGATCACGGTTACATCACCGCTCTGGGCCTGGCTGCAGGTGGTGGAGCTGCCGTCGGTCACGCTGAGCAGGGTATAGGTGAAGTTGCCTGCCAGATCGGTCGGGACGTTGACCGTGACGGAGTTCCCGGATGTGGTTGTCACCGACTGCACGGCGCCTCCGTTGACGTTGTAAGTGAACGTATATGGGGCTGTGGTGTTGGCACCGGTGAATGTGATCTGTGGTTGTGTGGCATTCTGACAAAGGCTGGCGGTTCCGCTGATCGTGGCTGTCGGCAGGTCATTGACCGTGACGACAGCAGATCCGCTGGCAGGCTGTTCGCAGAGGGTGCCATTCGCATCCGATACACTGACCAATGCATAGGTGAATACCCCGGCTGTAGCTGTCGGCACGGTGAAAGATGCCGTATTCCCTGTGGACGTGGTCACTTGCAGGTTCGCTCCACCATTGATCGTATAGGTGAAGGTGTAGGGGGCGTCCCCTGTGGCCCCGGTGAAGAGGATCTGTGGTGCGGGTGCGTTGAGGCAAACGGCAGTCGTGCCGGTGATGGCTGCCGTGGGTGTTGGGAAGATGGTGATCGTCGCAGAACCTGTCTGTGTTTGTGCACAGGCGTTTGCACTTCCTTCTTTGACGCTCAGCAAGTTGTAGGTGTACACTCCCCTGGTACCCGTCGGAGCGGCTACGGTAACAGCATTGCCGGAGGTGGTGGTCACTGTTTGTGTGGTGCCCCCGTCGATATTATACGTGAAGGTGTATGGTGCCGTGCCGTAGTCTCCTGTGAAGGTTATTTGTGGAGGAGTTGAGTTCAGGCATACGGTATCGGTCCCGCTGATCGTGGCGGTCGGGAGTGGCTTACTGCGCACCGTTTTCACGACCGTATCGGATACGCAACCGATATCGGTGATCAGCCAGTACGCCACGTTGTAATTACCGGAGTCGGCATAGGTATGAGAAGGGTTCGGGGTGGTTCCGTTGTTGTTATCCCCGAAATTCCAGAAAACCTTGTTGATGGCCCTGCCCGCAGTTTTGGATGTGTCCGTGAACTGCATCGGGGATCCTTTACAGACATCATTGAATTTGAAATCTGCTTTTGGCGCTGGGATGACATCGAAATCATAATTCACTTCCTGTTCTCCGCCGCATCCGTCGGATGTCGGGTTATTGGCAATGACCTTGATGGGATAAAGTCCAACGATCGGGATCTTATACTGACCGGGGAGTTTGAAGAGGTAGAGTTTTTTGCCGTTCACCACGCTGCTGTCATTTGGAACTGGAGCATTGACGGATACGTCAGCAATCCCTTGGTTATTGAGTAGGGTACCGAAAACCCAGCTGATCTTGGTGGGTTTGTACGGGAATGTCATCGCGAAAAAGAAAGGGGTATTGTTGCAGGTCGTGGGGAATTTGACCGTTGCGTTCGGTGTCTCGATGGATACATACTGGTATAGATCCTTCACATTCGCACCGGCGGAGTATCCGTATGATTCGGCATTTGCGTATCCGTAGGCCAATGCGTTGAATCCTGAATCAGAGCTGAGCGTATGGTAGCCCTGCGATACATTGCTCAGGTATGCATACGAATAGGCAGGGTTACCCGGGTGTACCGTCCAGCTGCTTGCCGGCAGGACTGTGCCATCGAGCTTGAAGGTAGAGATGCCCGTGCCTCCGTTGGGTATGATGACATGGATATGGTGTTGCCTGTTGGCCGTTGCCACGAGGTTGGAGCTGACGAGTGTGACGTTGGAGATGTTCTGCTCGACAGGATTGAGGATGATCATGTCCGGGTCATGCGGATTGGGGTTGGATGAACACCCCGCCGTGGTGAAGTACTGGGCCACCGTGATGGGTTCATCGGAGCTGATGGCGTTGGGGGTGTTTCCGGAGAACTCGTAGTACTGGTCGTTCACAAAAGAGGCTGCCGGTATGAGGGTACCGTTCAGGTAAACATTCGTGGCGGCAGTACTCTTGATGATGCGGAAAAAGTTATTCGGACGGCTGAAGCTCGGTGCCGTGAGGAAGTTCTTTCCCCAGGAGGCTACCGGGTAAAGTTGCTGGTAGAGGTTGTCGGAGGAGTTTGCGCTTCCGCAGTTCGCACCAATGCGGATCTTCCCCGCGCCGGAGAATACTGCGATCCGCTTGCAACCACCCGTGGTGGATGCGATCGAGCGGATCTTTGAACCGGTCAGATCACCGCCTGTCCATAATCCTCCGCTGGCAGTGGAGCTGATCGTTCCCAGTACTTGGTAGATATCCCCTTTGTTCATGGTGACGGTGTTGACGCTACCGGTGGCCCATCCGTTGGTGGTAGGTGCTGCGGGGATGATCTCTACCGTGGTATTGTCTTCCACCGCTATGATGGTGAAGAAGGAGTTGGAACGGTTCTCGTTGGAAACCTGGGTATAGTTCATGGACACATATTCCTTGCCGAGGACGTTGGTGGGCAGGCAAACCGTGGCGCCGCTCACCGCATTTGCCGTGATGTAGGAATACACGACCACTGGTTTTTCTGCGGTCACCCGGACCGTCTTCCCGGTGAATGCCCCGCCGCCATTGATGAAATTTGTATTGGGAACAATGACCATTACCACATTCCCGGCAGTGAGCGTTCCCGTCTGTATGCTCGTTCCTCCAAAGATCTCCACCGAAAAATTCGTGGTCACATCCGACGTGATGTAGAGTGTCATCACGACCCCGGCACCGGTCCCGGATCCCATGGCAACATGGTATGAATAGGGGATCCAGAACTCCTTACCCTTATTCGAAAAATCCTGAGCAATAGATGGGAAGAAGAAAAATGACGTTATGAAAGCAAGCAGCAGTCTTGGCATATCGGAAATTAATGCGGTGTGTTGTTATTGCAAAATAAACATATGCAGATTATTATGAACAAGCAAATAGTTGGGTTGGACGGAAATTACTTTGGCAGGTTTAAAGATGAATAAAAAAAGGGTGGACCGATCAGGACCACCCTTTAAAAGGTATGCTGCAAGACAAACCTGCCTACTTGAAATAGCTTAGGTTGGTTTTTGGTGTCAGTGCCAGTACGGTTTCGTACATCAGCTGGATGGTTTGTTCGATGTCATCCTTGTGGAGCATTTCCACCGTGGTATGCATGTACCGGAGCGGGATGGATATCAGCACCGACGGGCAGCCATCGTTGGCATAGGCGAAAGAATCCGTGTCGGTGCCTGTGCTTCTGCTCAGGGCACGCCATTGCACGGGGATTTTTTTTTCTTCCGCTGTTTCCCTGACAAAATCGAGGAGTTTGTTATGTACCGCCGGTGCATATGCCAACGACGGACCTTTTCCGCAGGAGATATCCCCTTCGATCATTTTATTGATCATGGGGGTGGTGGTATCGTGTGTCACATCCGTGATGATGGCCACGTCAGGCTTGATCCTTCTGGCCATCATTTCCGCACCCCTGAGTCCGATCTCTTCCTGTACGGCATTAACGACATAAAGTGCATAGGGAAGTTTCTTCTTGTTTTCTTTCAGCATCCTGCACACTTCAGCGATCATGAATCCACCGATCCGGTTATCCATGGCCCTGCCGATGATGTAATCGTAAGCCAGCTCTTCATACCCATCCTCGTAGGTGACTACGGCACCGATATGAATGCCGAGGGAGTCGACCTCTTTGCGGTTGCGTGCGCCGCAGTCAAGGAAGAGGTTATCGACTTTCGGGACAGGTTCCTTGTTGTCATTCCCTGCCATACGGGTATGGATGGCAGGCCATCCAAAGACGGCCTTCACGGTTCCTTTCCTGCCGTGGATGATCACCCTCATGGCCGGCGCGATCTGGTGGTCGACGCCTCCGTTCCGCTTCAGGTATATAAGTCCTTCAGGGGAGATATAGTTCACGAACCAGCTGATCTCGTCAGCATGTGCTTCCAGGACGACTTTGAAAGGTGCATCCGGATTGATCACACCTGCTGCAGATCCGTAAGGATCCGTGAATTGTGTGTCGGTCCATGGTTTGATGTAATCCATCCACATCTGCTGTCCCGTCCATTCGAATCCGACAGGCGATGGGTTGTTGATGTATGAACGCAAGAAATCATAGGATGATTTCGGGATCTTTTTTTTTGTTTTTGACTTGTCCTGCTTTGCCATGGTGATAAGTGATTATCCTTTATGAGTAAATAAGGGTCTCAATGTATGAAACTTTCTGGCTTCGGGGTGTACCCGTTATGTGGTGATGCGAGGGCCAGGTAAGAAAATTGACAGACATGCGGAATACCTATGGCGCATTGCCGATCAGGGGCGGAGGATGATGATCGGCGGGGTCTTCACGGTATCACTGGCATTTCCTTTCTTGTCTTTCATCCAGAAACTGAAAGTCGCCGTATCCGGCCTCGTGCAGCGGGGTTGCAATTCGAAGGGATAGGTGAAAGAGAAGACGATCTCGCCATCGAAATTGGCCGAACGTGGTGCGTCAGGCGGTATCCTGTAGAGGAGTGAATCGGCGAAGTTGCTCGATGGGCAGCGGGTGGTGATCTTCTTCACCCATACCGTGTCGTGGAAGTCCCCTTCCTTATCGGTCAGCCGCAGGATCACCTGAAGGTTTCCGTAGGGTTGCACCGTAGTGGTGCTTACACTCTCCAAAAACAGCTGGGGTTTGCTTTTGAAAGTATCTTTGCCACAGGAGAGCGCGGCGAACGAACAGGACATGGCGATCAGGATCCTCCGCATGCGATAGTATTGTACATCAAAAATAACCGTTCCGGCCCGAATAATGATGCAGCAGGACAATCTATTTCCAACAAGGTGGCAGGATTTTAACAAATCAGATTTCGAGGATCTCGCGTTGGAGACCTTTCGTTTTCAATATGCCGGGAACAGGGTCTACCGTTCTTTCTGTGATCTGCTTCGTGTCGATCCGGAAGAGGTTACTTCTTTGGCGCGTATCCCTTTCCTTCCCATCAGTTTCTTTAAATCACACCGGGTGGTGAGCGGAACCTTCCCGGATGCCTGTGTTTTCGAGTCCAGCGGTACCACTCAGAGCGGTAACAGCAGGCATCATGTGAAGAGCCTTGACCTTTACCGGGATAGTTTCATGTCTTGTTTCCGGCTTTTTTTCGGGGATCCTGCCGATTGGTGCATCCTGTCGTTGCTCCCATCTTACCTTGAGCGTGGAAACTCGTCCCTTGTGATGATGGCTGATGCGTTGATGGAGGCTTCCGGTCATCCACAGAGCGGTTTCTATCTCGATCAATTCGATCGCCTGCACGGTACACTGCAGCAGTTGGAAAGTGGGGGACAGAAGACGATCCTGCTCGGCGTCACTTTTGCGTTGCTGGATTTTTCGGAGCAGCACCCGATGGATCTTCACCATACCATCGTGATGGAGACCGGTGGGATGAAAGGCCGGAAGCGGGAGATGACCCGGGAGGAGGTTCATGCACAATTGAAACTGCAGTTCGGGTTGGCATCGGTACATGCTGAATATGGGATGACGGAATTGCTCTCGCAGGCTTATTCTTTCGGGGATGGCTTATACCGGACCCCACCCTGGATGAGGGTCCTGCTGCGAGAGGAGGATGATCCATTATCCATCGTGGCTGCCGGAAACGGGGCGGAAGCTTCCGGGATCATCAATATCATTGACCTTGCGAACCGGGATTCCTGTGCCTTCATCGCCACGGATGATCTCGGTCGTTTGCATAAGGACGGTAGTTTTGAGGTCATCGGCAGGATCGACAACAGTGATATCCGGGGTTGTAGCCTGATGGTCCTCTAGCTTGTGCATTTGCAAGATGCTACCCAAACCGAATTACTTTGCCGTTTCTTTTGCCCGTTGTATTTTTCCATCACATAGCAGATCAATCATGAGATATCTATTAGGATTGGA
>JBIKIB010000373.1:0-3870 GCA_044361845.1 Chitinophagaceae bacterium
GCAACATCATCCACCGGATCGCGATAGACCCTATCACCGGTGAGGTTTTCATATCCACCTTCAACGGCATCTGTTCCTTCAGGGGAACCGCAACCGTGGGGCGTGAGAAGCCGGCTGATGTGCTGGTATTTCCCAATCCCGTTCCTCCTGGATTCGCAGGGATGATCGCCATCCGTGGACTGATGCGTGATGCCATTGTGAAGATCACAGAGCCAGATGGTAGGCTGGTGTACCAAACACGGGCACTTGGCGGACAGGCAGTATGGAATGGTAGAAATTATAAAGGCGAAAAAGTCGCCAGCGGGGCTTATCTCGTGATCGCATTGGATGAAGAGGGCAAGGAAAGGATCGTGACAAAAATATTCCTCATCAAATAGCGGATTCAATCCCAGTTCAGCAATACGATCTTGATCGATAAAATATGTTACACAAGACAAAAGCCATCGTGATGAGGTCTGTGAAGTATGGCGAGACGAGTCTTGTTGTCAGCCTTTTTACAGAGTTATTCGGCATGCAGAGCTATATGGTCAAGGGCGTTCGCAAAGAAGCAGTGAAATCATCACTCAGAGCCAGCCAGTTTCAGCCTGCGACATTGCTCGACCTGGTCGTAAACCATCAGGAGCGTCAGGGTTTGCAACACATCCGAGAATGCCGGTGGGCCATGCTGTACACCGGCATCGACCGTGACATCCGCAAGCAGTCTGTCGCCATATTCATGATCGAATTGCTCATGAAATGCAATAGACATCCTGATCCTCAACCCGATCTTTTTCATTTTGTAGAGGATGCATTGGTGGCACTCGACCTCGCAAGCCCGATGATCACAGCTAATTTCCCTGTCTATTTTTCCATTCACCTGTCCCATTTTTTCGGCTTCAGGATGGAAGACACCTATGATGCAGATCACCATGTGCTCGACCTGCTGGAAGGGGTATTTTTGACGGAGCAGCCAGATCACCCTCATTGGGTGGATGGAGATCTGAGCCATGGGGTAAGTCAGTTTTTGAAGGCACAACAACCGGAAGACCTACAAGACTTCGGCCTGAGCAGGGATCTAAGAAGGCGATTGCTCGATGCCTGTCTTCAGTTCTATGCCATTCACATGCAGGATTTCGGGAAGATGCGGTCGATTCCGGTGTTGCAGGAGATCCTGGATTGACAGGAATCCTGGCCATCCACCTACCGGTTATAAAATCAGGGTGATCTATCAGCCTGCAGCCTCACAAGAGGCGTTTTGCATTTAGGTTATCGTCCAACAGTACGATGCCTGGTTTTTTCCCCTTCCCGAAACTACCCAATGCGTGGTCATATCTCAGTGCCCTCGCCCCGTTGAGTGTCGCCCACTGAAGAATGGTCTCCAGTGAGAGGTCAGGAAAATGCGTCAGGATGGTCCTGATTTCTTCGGTTATACTTAACCGATAGTTACTGCTCAGGCTATCGGTTCCCAAAACAATGCTCCGTCCATCCTTCATCAGTTCTATGACAGGCGGTGTCCTGGATTCGATATACAGATTCGCATTAATGCAGATGCAGTAATGCAGTTTGAGGTTGTTTTTTAAGGCATGATCATCTGCGAATCGGAGGTCTTCCGGTGATGTGCAGGTATTATGGACAAGGATGATTTCCTGGCTTTTGTTGAAATGTGGTAAGACGGAACGGATACTGGATACTCCGGTGACGGGGAATGGTGATGATCGATGTCCGAACCGTTCGAAAAACGGCAGGAATGATCCCGTTCCTGACCGGTAAAGTTCATCTTCCGCGGGAGTTTCCTGGTTGTGCAGGGAAATGACCTGTCCTGCTGTTGCTTCGTTTATGAGCAGGAAACTCAGCGGACTGATGCTATAGGGTGCGTGTGGCGTTATATTGGAACGGAACGGCTGCGATGCTTCAGAGGAAAGGTCTTTCCGTGTCCGGAATTTGTCACGAATGTCGCAATAATGCGCTATACGTTCTTGTGCTTTCGCGTCAGAGAAACTCAGCACTTCAATGAAATTCGTCCATTGGATGCTGCTTTCTCTTTTGATGTCGATCGTATCGGTGGTGTTGCAAATATCCCCGACGGCGACGATTCCTTCATCCCACATCTCTTGTTCAGCATCTCTTATGGCGGAGAGGATATTCTCTCTGGAGAAGTTCCTTTTTTCGACGATCTGCTGAAGGAATGCTGGCAAGCCTGTTCCTGCCTGCACTTGGTTTTTAAGATGGCTAAGTTCCAAATGGCAATGAGCGTTCACGAAGCCAGGTGTAAGTATTCCTTCAAAATACCGGATGTCATCTCCGGCTTCTTGTTTGCTGACCAGGTCAAGTACCCTACCATTCTCATCCGTCACCAGTACGGTATCCGGCTCGGCCATTCCGGTACCTGTAAAGATCCTGTCTGCTGAGAATTTGAACATAAAACAGATTTCAGTGCTTACTGGAGGAAGGGGTTACTATTTAAGAGTGACAGGTTATTAATTACCAATAACTTTGCCGCCTCAAATTACGCCATTCATGCTGGACAAGCTAGAAGCCATTAAAGCCCGATTCGATGATCTCGGGGTAGCCCTCACCAATCCTGCGATCGTGGGCAACAACCAGAAGTTCGCTCAGGTCAGCAAGGAATACCGGAGTTTGGAAAAGATCGTGAATGCCTACACTGAATATAGGCGCTTGCTTGATGACATTGCCTTCAACCGGGAAGCCCTGATGGGGGATGACGATGAATTGAGGGAGCTAGCGAAGGAGGAGATCGACGCACTTGATGAAAAAAAGACTGAGATCGAAGGTCGAATTCGAAATCTCCTGATCCCGAAAGACCCCCAGGATGAGAAGAATGCCATCATTGAGATCCGGGCAGGAACCGGTGGTGACGAAGCATCCCTTTTTGCCGGGGATCTCCTGCGGATGTACATCCGCTATTGTGAGGGCAGGGGTTGGAAGACCAACGTGTTATCGGAGAATGAAGGATCTGTCGGAGGATACAAGGAAGTGCAGCTGGAAGTCCTGGGAGACGACGTGTATGGCACACTCAAGTTCGAAAGTGGTGTGCACCGTGTGCAAAGGGTTCCTGATACGGAAGCCAGCGGAAGGGTTCATACCAGTGCTGCTACCGTGGCGGTCATGCCGGAGGCGGAGGAAGTGGATGTTGACATCCGGGATAGTGATGTCAAGATGGAGACCTCCCGAAGTGGAGGTGCCGGTGGGCAGAATGTCAACAAGGTGGAGACGAAGGTCATGCTCACCCATATTGCGACCGGGACGGTCGTCATCTGTCAGACTGAACGGACTCAGTTGGGAAACCGGGAAAAAGCGATGCAGATGTTGCGAACCCGCCTTTACGAGGAGCAGGTCCGTAAGCAGGAAGAAGAGATCTCCCGCCATAGAAAGAGTCTCGTCAGTACAGGGGACCGTTCTGCCAAGATCCGTACATATAATTTTCCACAGGGGCGAGTTACAGATCATAGGATCGGCCTGACCCTGTACAATCTTCCGGATGTTCTCAATGGCGGAATCAGGGAGTTCATCGACGCTTTGCAGTTTGCGGAGAACGCCGAAAAGCTGTCAAATCAGCACTGACATCATCATGTACCCGTAGCCGTCATGTCCTGACCGGTGGTTGGCCTAATTTCGAATTGTCAAAAACAGGAGACCAATATAATCCTGTACGTTTTCACTTTTCAAATCATTTCAATCATGTTAGATCAACTTTTAAAGGTACTGGTAAGCCAGGGACAGCAGACTGTTGTGCAGAACCAGGATATTCCCAATCAATACAATCAGCAGGTCATTGGAGAAGCGGGCAGCAGCATCGTGAATGGTCTGCAGGGTATGCTTGCCAATGGCGGACTTACTCAGATCATGCGTCTTTTTGCCGGTAATGGGGGA
>JBIKIB010000072.1:0-12730 GCA_044361845.1 Chitinophagaceae bacterium
TGAAAACCTCCGCTGAGTTGCTCGCCATCCAGGCCGACCTGGAGCGGAAACTGGGGCTCGTCACCCATGCCGGAGAGGAACTCGGGGCCATGGGCAAAGCGATGGAAGCTGCTTTTGAAAAAGCAGGAAAGCTTGCTGCAAAGCTATCGGCAGACAGAAAGCGGCAGGCAGGCATACTCGCCGATAAGGCCGTCAGTCTGTTGCAACGCGTCGGGATGCCCAATGCGGCATTGCAGGTGGACCTGCAGCCGGTGCCCCTCTATGAAGGCGGGCTTGAGCAGGTACATTTCCTCTTCGATGCGAACCGATCCAACCGATTCGAACCCTTGCATAAGGTCGCCAGTGGCGGAGAACTCAGCCGGCTCATGCTGGTCATCAAATCCCTCGTAGCACGCTCCGTGGCGATGCCGACGCTGATATTCGACGAGATCGATAGCGGGATCAGTGGTGAAGCTGCCAGGCAGGTAGGCATACTGATGCGTGAACTGGCAGAGAACCATCAGGTGATCTCCATCACCCACCAGCCCCAGATCGCTTCGCGCGCATACACCCATTTTTATGTCTATAAGAAAGAGACCGCCGGTGTCGTGCATACCAGCATCCGTAGCCTTTCGGATGGGGAAAGGGTGGATGCGATCGCCCGGATGCTCGGTGGAGAAAATCCGTCAGCAGTCGTCTTGCAGAATGCGAAAGAGATGATCGACGAGGGCAGCGGCAAAAAAGCAACCCGCTGAATACATCTTTCAGGAACTGTTTTGGTCTGTCAGGGGCAGCTTTATCCGCCCCGTCCTCATTGATTTTACTTTTCGATTTGTATAAAGCCATTATTTTTACACCAAACGATGTATATGTCCAATCAGTTACTCAAAGGGAAGAAAGGGATCATCTTCGGTGCGCTTGACGAAAAATCCATTGCCTGGAAGACGGCTCAGCAATGCCATGCGGAAGGTGCCCAGATCGTGCTGACCAATGCACCGGTGGCCCTGCGTATGGGTGAGATCAACAAGCTCGCAGAGGAGATCGGTGCACCGGTGATCGGAGCGGATGTGGTGAATATGGATGATCTGAAGAAATTATTCGAGGGCAGTATGGATCATTTCGGCGGTGGTGTTGATTTCGTGCTGCACTCTATCGGCATGAGCCTCAACGTCCGCAAGGGAAAGCATTATACGGAGATGGATTATGGCTTCAACCAGAGAACCCTTGACATATCCGCCATGTCGCTGCACCGGGTCCTGCGCACAGCCTGGGACATGGATGCGATCAACGACTGGGGCAGTGTGGTGGCCCTTACCTATATCGCGGCACAGCGGGTATTCCCTGATTATAACGAAATGGCGGATGCCAAGGCATTGCTGGAGAGTGTGACCCGCAGCTTTGGTTACCACTATGGTGTCCGGAAAAAAGTTCGCGTCAACACCATCTCCCAGTCTCCCACCCGCACGACCGCCGGCAGTGGTGTCAAGGGCTTCGACGGATTCATCAGCTATGCAGAGAAGATGAGTCCGCTGGGGAATGCCTCGGCAGATGACTGCGCAAGATATTGTGTGTCGATGTTCTCAGACCTTTCCCGCATGGTGACCATGCAGAATCTCTTCCATGACGGAGGATTCTCATACACCGGTGTCACTCAGGCGGTCATCGAACAAATGGAAAAATAACCCCATGAGCAACTTTCAATGGATCGACTATCTCGGGCTCTTCGGGGCTTTCCTTTCCTCCATCACATTCCTGCCACAGGTCTACAAAGCCTGGACGACGAAATCGGTAGGAGACCTCTCCTCCTGGATGATCGCCATCCTGCTGGCCAATGTTTCCACCTGGCTGGTCTATGGGATCGTGAAGGATGACTTTGCCATCATCATCGCCAATTCCATCATCATGGGATTGTCACTGCTGATGGTATGGTTCAAATTCTCCTTCCGCAAGAAGGATTGATTCGCGCCACAACAGAAAAAAAACCGCCGAAAGGCGGTTCAATTTCTTTGATGTGCAGCATCAGTACTCGTCTTCATTGAAGAAGAAGTCCTCCTGGCTAGGATAGTCAGGCCATATGTCATCTATACCCTCATAGATCTCACCTTCATCGTCCAGCTCCTGGAGGTTCTCGATCACTTCGATTGGTGCACCGCTCCGGATACCATAGTCGATGAGCTCGTCCTTGGTGGCGGGCCATGGTGCATCTTCCAGGTAGGATGCTAGTTCAAGTGTCCAAAACATCTGTGACCTCCTTTTTGATTTTCCGCAAAAGTAAATGTTAGGTGGAAATATCCAAATCCGTTTATACCCATCATGATAACACTGCATGCATCCGGTAGGCGTCCGCAGTTTGTCAGTCATGGGCACAATGCCTAATTTCAACCTTTTATGACAAATTATAGTGCATGTTGGTTGCAAAAGAAATAATTAAATCTTACGGAAGCGTACAGGTACTGAAAGGGGTCGACCTGCGCATCGAAAGGGGGGAGATCGTCACCATTGCAGGTTCCTCCGGTGCCGGGAAGAGTACCCTGTTGCATATCCTTGGAACGCTCGATCATGCCGACGCAGGGGAGATATGGCTCGAAGAACAGCGCATCGACCAGTTGCAGGGCAGCAAACTCGCGGCTTTCAGAAACCTGCATGCCGGTTTTGTATTCCAGTTCCATCATCTTTTGCCGGAATTCACGGCCCTGGAGAATGTATGCATCCCCGGATGGATAGCCCGAAAGCCGGAAAGCGAAGTCGGTAAAAGGGCAAAGTCACTCCTGGACATGCTGGGATTGTCGCACCGTATGGAAAACAAACCCTCGGCACTTTCCGGCGGTGAGCAACAACGCGTCGCCGTTGCACGGGCATTGATCAATCAACCGGAGATCATCTTCGCCGACGAACCTACCGGCAACCTCGACTCCGCCAATGCCAAAGAACTCCACCAGCTGTTCTTTCGGCTGCGCGAAGAATTCGGACAGACCTTCCTCATCGTCACCCACAATGAAGAACTCGCGGAGATGAGCGATAGGGTGCTGCATATGAAAGATGGCAGGATACAGGGACAAGAAGGCGTTTAGGATCAGGATGCCGGCCTATTCCGGTCGGTTATCCATGGGCGGTGATACAGGGCAGGATTCCCTTCCGCAGTACGCCGTATGCTCCTACCCTGGTCAAATCGTCATACCCTCGGCTTCCATGCGATCTCCTCTGCCTGCAACAGGCAGGTGGCGTATCTCGATAATACGAAGAGGTAATCACTCAACCGGTTCAGGTATATCAGCAGGATGGCATCCACTTCCATGCTTTCCAGTTCCAGCCTGACACAGCACCGTTCAGCCCTGCGGCATACGCAGCGTGCGATATGTAAAGAAGATACCGTGGGGTGACCGCCCGGCAGGATGAATGACCGCATCGGTGGGGTCACTTCACTCATCCTGTCTATCTCATCCTCCAGGAGTTTGATATCTGCTTCCTTCAGGTCTGGGAGCCGCATCCTGGGTTCTTTGATGGGGTCGCAAGCAAGGGATGAGCCGATGGTGAAGAGCCTGTCTTGTACCTCCAGGAGAATATTCCGGCTGATTTCATCTTCCAAAAGATCGCGGCAGAGGCCGATATGGCTGTTCAGTTCGTCGACTGTTCCGTAAGCTTCAATGCGCAGATGGGATTTGGGGACTTTCGTCCCGCCAATTAAGCTGGTAGTACCCTTATCACCTGTTTTCGTGTAGATCTTGAATGACATACAGCATATAAACCCCAAGCGGCGGAATTGTTCAAATACCGTTCAGGTTCATGCCCGGGAAGTTGACCGATAAGATATCCGGAGAAAAAAGGCATCAGGCATGGATCGATTCCTGCGGATTCAGCCGGTCGCTTTCGAGCAGGCCATCCTTTAGGCGGATCACACGGTGTGCGAACCGGGAGATATCCTCTTCGTGTGTCACGAGTACGACGGAGTTCCCATCCGCATGGATCTTGTTGAATATCTCCATGATCTCATGGGAGGTTTTGGAGTCGAGGTTGCCGGTCGGCTCATCGGCCAGGATCATGGATGGGTTATTCACGAGTGCCCTGGCGATGGCTACGCGCTGGCATTGTCCTCCAGACATCTCATTTGGCCGGTGGTGGCTTCGATCGGTGAGGTCGACCTTCCGGAGCACTTCCATCGCCATCTCCGTTCTTTGTTTTTTCGGGATCCCTGCATATACCAGTGGCAGGGCTACGTTCTCCATGGCCGTGAGCCTGGGCAGCAGGTTGAACTGCTGGAATACGAAACCGATCTCCCGGTTCCGGATGTCGGCCAGCTGGTTGTCATGCATCGCACTCACATCGTTGCCGTTGAGGATGTATGTACCGGAGGTAGGGGAATCGAGGCATCCGAGGATGTTCATCAGCGTGCTTTTGCCGGAGCCTGAAGGACCCATCAGCGCAACGTACTCATTGCGATCGATATCCAGTGTGATGCCTTTCAGCACTTCCAACTCCTGCTTTCCCATGTAATAACACTTGCGGATGTCCTGAAGATGTATGACCGGATGCATGATCTTTTGATTGGCGCCGATGTATACACCGGCAATGTGATAAATGGTGTTCTTCGTCAGATCTTCCTGATGACTTTCGGAACGGTGAAAAACGCGTCTGTAGCGTCCGGGGCGTTCTGCATGGCTTCTTCATGGCTGACGGATCCTTTCAGTTCGTCATCCCTCCATACATTCACTTCTCCGCTCATATGGGTCAGTGGTGCGACGCCATCCAGGTCGAGGTTGTTCAGCTGGTCGACAAATGCGATCATCTTTTGCAAGTCCTCACGGATTTCTTCTTTCTCGGTTTCCGAGAAGTTGAGCTTTGCCAGATGTGCTAATTTGTCGACCATGGCGTTCGTGACCTGCATGTGATTTCGTTGTACCGCAAAATTAGCGGAATCACCGCGATCGGTTGTTATTTTTGATGAGTGGAATGGGGTGCATGACATTTGGCAAACACAGGCTGCTTTGCGGTTCTGAAGGCGAACAAGTCAGATTCAGGAATACCCGCTGGCGGATGGCTTATACCTCTGTGCAAACCGTATCTTTGCCGTCCTATGAGCGGAAAGAATCCCATTGTCATGAGCGGTATCCGTCCCACGGGTTTCCTACACCTGGGGAACTATTTCGGGGCGGTCCGGAATTATGTGAAGCTACAGTCTCAATACACCTGCTACTTCATGGTGGCCGATCTGCATTCACTGACGACCCATCCCGATACCCGGGAGCTTAAGGGGCATGTGCATCGCGTGCTGGCAGAGAATATCGCCTGCGGACTTGACCCCGAAAAAGCAGCACTTTTTTGTCAGAGCCATGTGCCCGAGACAACGGAACTGTATCTTTATCTGAATATGCTGGCCTACAAGGGGGAGCTGGAGAAGACCACTACGTTCAAAGACAAAGTGCGCCAACAACCGGAAAATATCAATGCGGGCCTGTTGACCTATCCCGTCCTCCAGGCAGCGGATATCCTCCTGCACCGGGCCTCGCTGGTGCCTGTCGGAAAGGATCAGGAGCAGCACCTCGAAATGGCCCGCACATTCGCGAACCGGTTCAACCACCGCTATGGGGAAGTGTTCCCGGAGCCGCAGGCCTTTAATTTCGGAGAGGAGCTGGTGAAAGTCCCCAGTTTGGACGGCACGGGAAAGATGAGCAAGAGCGAGAACCAGCTGGCCACCATCTACCTGGCGGATGATGATGAGATGATCCGCAAGAAAGTGATGAAAGCCAAGACCGACGCCGGTCCGACAGCACCCAATACGCCCCGGCCTGACTATATCGTGAACATCTTCCAGCTGATGCAGCTGGTAGGAACCGAGGAGAACCTCAAGTTCTTCGAGGACGCATACAATGAATGCCGCATCCGTTACGGCGATATGAAGAAACAACTCGCAGAGGATATGGTACATTTCATCACACCCATTCGCCAGCGCGCCGAAGCCATCCGGACCGACCACACATATCTGAAAAAAGTCATGGATATGGGAGCGGAAAAGGCAAGGGCGAGTGCCAGGGAGACCATGCGCCTGGCAAGGGAAGTGATGGGACTCAACTATTACTAATTTTTATCTTCCACAGCCTGTCTTTCTCAGAGGGAATCCGTATTTTGACCCACCCTCAGGGCGAGGCACACATTCAAAAGAAAGGTAGCGGATCATGGCAAAACTGAAAAAACCAAAACACATCGCCATCGCCGGGAATATCGGCGCGGGAAAGACAACCCTCACGGAGATGCTGAGCAAGCATTACCGCTGGATCCCACATTTCGAGGATGTGGACCAGAATCCCTACCTTTTTGACTTCTATGAAG
This sequence comes from Chitinophagaceae bacterium, assembly GCA_044361845.1. Classification (GTDB taxonomy): domain Bacteria; phylum Bacteroidota; class Bacteroidia; order Chitinophagales; family Chitinophagaceae; genus Pollutibacter. The sequence continues at coordinate 6,304 of JBIKIB010000072.1, forward strand.
ACATGCCCAGGTGGAGTTTCAACCTGCAGATCTTCTTCCTGAACAGCAGGCTCACCCAACTCCTAGAGATCTCCAGGGGAACAGAAACGGTCATACAGGACCGCACCATCTATGAGGATGCACACATCTTCGCACCCAACCTGCATGAGATGGGACTCATGAGTAAACGCGATTACGAGAACTATTTCGATTTCTTCCAGACCCTCAAGCAGATGGTACAACCGCCTGACCTGTTGATCTACCTTAAGGCATCCGTGCCAACACTGGTGGGGCAGATACAGAAACGCGGCAGGGAGTATGAAGAGAACATTCGCCTGGATTACCTCAAGCGCCTGAATGAATATTACAACAAATGGATCGACGGCTATAAGGAAGGACCACTGCTGGTCGTCAATGTCGACACCAACAAGTTCGCGGAAAATGAAGAGGACTTTGGCACGATCATCAGAAAGGTGGATTCAGAACTGTACGGACTTTTCTAGGAGCATGACCCCGCGAAAATATGCGGAAAGCAGGCTTCAGACTTTTCGGTTTTAACGTCATCTCATTCGTCGACTGACCGTATTAAATTTTTCAACATGCGCCAGGCATCCGTCAATCCCCAGATCTTCACAGACAACAGGCAGCGCTTCATCAAAAAAATGAAGCCCGGCAGCATCGCCATCTTCAACAGCAACGATGAGTTGCCCACGAACGGCGATGCGCTCCATCCATTTCGTCAGAACTCCGACCTCTACTGGCTCACCGGCATCATCCAGGAGGATACGATGCTGGTGTTGTTCCCCGATAATCCCGATAAGAAATTCCGGGAACTGCTCGTGTTGGTGCGTCCGAATGAAGTGAAAGAGAAATGGGACGGGCGCCGGCACCGAAAGGAGGAAGCCACCGCGTTGTCGGGCATCTCCACCATCGTATGGCTCGATAGCCTTGACGGGATCCTGCAGCCCCTGATACACCTCGCCGAAAATATATACCTGAATACGAATGAAAATGACCGGAAGGCAAACCTTGTCCCGGTCCGTGACTACCGATTCGCCAGCGAGATGCGTGCCCGCTACCCCCTCCATCAGTACGAGCGGTCTGCCCGCATCATGAAAGAGCTGCGAGCCGTCAAATCGAAGCTGGAGATTGAAGTCATCCAGCAGGCCATCGATATCACTGAAAAGACATTTCGCCGGTTGCTGAAGTTCATCCGGCCGGGCGTTTGGGAGCATGAGATCGAAGCGGAGATCTACCACGAGTTCATCCGTAATCGTTCTTCCGGGCCGGCCTATGGCTCGATCATCGCCGGTGGAGACCGGGCAAGGACCCTGCATTACGTCGCTAATGACCAGCAGTGCCTCGATGGTGAGATGATCCTGATGGATTTCGGAGCGGATTACGGCGGATATGCTGCCGACCTCACACGAACCATCCCCGTCAACGGAAAGTTCACGAAGCGGCAGAAAGAAGTGTACAACGCTTGCCTTGACCTGCACAATTATTGCAAGACCATATTGAAACCCGGCATCACTATAGTCGACTACCACGACAAGGTGGGGGATCAGGCGACGGTTCAATTCCTGAAGATCGGTCTGATCAGCAAGTCGGATGTGAAGAACGAAGACCCGGAGAACAGGGCGTATCGCAAATACCTGTATCATGGCATCTCCCATCACCTCGGCATCGATGTGCACGACCTGGGCACCCGTACCAGCCCCGTACAGGCGGGTATGGTCTTCACCATTGAGCCAGGCATTTATATCGAAGAGGAAGAGATGGGTGTTCGGATCGAGAACAATGTCTGGATCACGAAGACCGGACATGTGGACCTGATGAAGAATATTCCCATCAAGGTTGAAGAGATCGAAAAATCAATGAAACAGTCATAGGAGAATGGGGTGGTGATCGAATACACCACCTCGGTATCCACATGCTCAATACCCTTCATCCATGAAGCAGATCCCCAACATCTTCACCCTCCTGAACCTCGTCTTCGGCAGCATGGCGATCGTTTTCATCCTGCAGACGGGAGAGGGCATTGTCAGCCATAACGGGGAGGAGTGGAAGGTTTATCTCCCGGAGAAGATCTGGTGGGGATCTGTCTGCATCGGCATCGCCGCACTGGTGGATTTCCTCGACGGTTTTGTCGCGAGACTTTTCAAGGCGACTTCGGAGATGGGCAAGCAGCTCGACTCCTTGGCGGATGTGGTGAGTTTCGGTGTCGCGCCGGGCATGATCCTCTACCAGTTGCTCCGCATCGCTCATGCCACGGAGGTCGGCGGAATGGAAGCCCCGCTCTTACTCCTTATGCCGGCGTTCCTGTTACCGATGGCGGCTGCCTGGCGGCTTGCGCGGTTCAACATCGATCCATCCCAGGCATACGGCTTCAAGGGGATGCCCACCCCTGCCGTCGGATTGTTCGTTGCATCCTTGCCATTCATCGCACTGTACAACTACTTCGGCATCCAGTCGGTCCTGCTGAACAAATGGGTACTCTATGCGCTGGTTCTTTCATTGTCGTGGCTGATGGTGTCAGATCTTCCATTGTTCGGTTTGAAGTTCAGGGATTACGGATTTCGGTCGAATATGCCGAAATGGATATTGCTGGCAGTGGCTGTCATCGCCGGGATATTCCTGCAATGGCTGGCGGTGCCCCTGGTCTTCGTTGCCTATATCGGCTTATCTTTGGTACGTAAAAACCCAACTTCATGACCTATAATGTTGATGTGAAAGTGATGCCCCTGAAGGACCTGCTCGACCCCCAGGGGAAGGCTGTGCTGGGTGGATTGGCGAACCTTGGAATGACCGCTGTTAGCGATGTGCGCATCGGAAAGCATATCAACCTGCAGGTGGAAGCCGCATCTGCGGAAGAGGCGAGGACCATTGCCGAAGAGGCGGGTAAAAAACTCCTCGCGAACCAGGTGATGGAATACTTCGAGATCACGGTCGGATGATCGCATCCGGTGACCTGACACGAAGCATGAGGGTGCGGATGGATCCTTCCGCATGCTTTTTTTTGATGACCTGTCGCTGAGAAAAAAATACACATGCTCCACCTCATCCCCACACCGATCGGCAACCTCGCCGACTTCACTTTTCGTGCGGTGGCGGTGTTGCAGCAGGTCGACCTGATCCTTGCGGAGGATACCCGGACCAGTTCGGTGCTCCTCAACCATTACCAGATCCGTAAGCCGCTCTCTCCCTACCATCAGCATAATGAACACAGGGTCACGGACCACCTGATCGATCAGCTGCGGGAAGGGAAGAAGATCGCGTTGCTGACGGATGCCGGCACACCCGGCATTTCGGATCCCGCCTTTTTTCTTGTCAGGGCCTGCATCCAGCATGATATCACGGTAGAGTGTCTTCCGGGTGCCACAGCTTTCGTCCCGGCACTCGTCAATAGCGGACTACCCGTCAATCGTTTTTGTTTCGAGGGATTCATACCATTGAAGAAGGGCAGGCATACCCTGCTGACGCAATTATCAGCAGAGGAGCGCACCATGATCTTTTACGAGTCACCGATGCGGTTGGTGAAAACGCTCGAACAATTCATCGTGTATTTCGGCGCGGACCGTCCCTGTTCGGTCAGCCGGGAGCTATCCAAAAAATTCGAGGAGAACAAAAGAGGGACACTTGCTGAAGTTTGTGCATATTACAAGGCGAAAGGGGTGAAGGGCGAGATCGTCGTCGTGGTCGGTGGCAAGGAAAACAATCGAAAAGAAGCAAAAGAAAAAGCAGATAATGACTGATGCGATGATCCAAACAGATGTTTGTGTGATCGGGGCAGGCCCCGGCGGTGCCGCAGCGGCATTGCAGATGGCGCAGCTTGGCCTGCACAGTGTGGTGGTGGATAAGGCGGTCTTCCCGCGCGATAAGGTCTGCGGTGACGGCCTCAGTGGCAAGGTGCTCACCATCCTCAACCGGATCGATAAAGGCATTGGTGACCGGCTCAAAATATTTGCAGCGAAGACCGACAGCTGGGGCGTGTCATTCATCGCGCCCAACCGCATCGGGATGGACATACCCCTCAAGCAGGACTATGAGCGGCAGATGGAGGATCCCGTCGGCTTTGTGAGCAAGCGGATCGATTTCGATAATTTCTTGGTGGATGAGATCCGGCGGAGGCCGGAAGTGCGGTTTTTTGAAGGCATCGACCTCGCCCATTACGACCTGCAGCCCGATGGGTATGTACTATCTGAAAAAGGCGGGAAGGGCTTCATGGTGAAGGCGAAGATCGTCATTGTCGCCAATGGGGCACATTCCTCTTTCAGCCGGGAAGTGGCCGGACTGAAGATGGACCCCGACCACCACTGTGCGGGGGTACGTGCCTATTACAAAGGGGTGACCGGGATGCACCGCCATCATTTCATAGAGCTGCATTTCCTGAAAGGGGTACTGCCCGGATATTTCTGGATATTCCCATTGCCCAATGGGGAGGCGAATGTCGGTTTAGGCATGCTCAGCAGCGCCATCAGCAGCAAGCGCAAGAATCTGAAGAAGATACTCGCCGATACCATCGCCACCGATCCTGTGATGAAGGAACGTTTCCGCGATGCTACGCTCATGGGGACCGTCGATGGTTACGGGTTACCGTTAGGCAGCAGCAGGAGAAAGCTCTTCGGAGAGCGTTACATGCTCGTAGGCGATGCGGGACACCTGATAGACCCATTCACCGGCGAGGGCATCGGCAATGCGATGTATGCCGGCAGCTATGCCGCAAAGCGTGCCGCTGCTGCCTTGCAGGCAGATGATTGCTCCGAAGCGTTCCTTGCCCCCTATGAGGCGGACGTGTACCGGGTGCTGGGGCCGGAGCTCAATGTGAGCCATAAGCTGCAACAGATGGTGCGCTATCCCTGGCTTTTCAACTTCCTGATGCGCATCGGAGCACGCAACCGTGAACTGAAAGAGCTGATGACTTGCATGTTCAACGATGTGGATCTCAGAAACCGGTTCCGTGACCCGAAGTTTTATTTCAGGCTCATATTCAACAGGGCATAATGGAACAGCATCAGCAGGCGGATATCAGAGAAACAGGTCAGCGTGGCGCGCCGCGGGTTCCGTTCGATCCACCACCAGGAAAAAGTTGACATTCGAATATTAAACAGTTTCATATGCGAAAGAGTATCTCCCTGCTGCTCCCCATCCTATTGTTATGCTCGATCCTTCAGGCGCAACCTGACCGCTGGCAACAGCGTGTCAAGTACAGGATGGACATCGACATGGATGTGCAATCCAACCGATTCACCGGCAAACAGACCATCGACTACTGGAATAACTCTCCTGACACCCTTAAGGTGCTGTATTATCATTTGTACTGGAATGCCTTTCAGCCTGGCAGCATGATGGATGCCCGGAGCCTGGAACTGGGAAAGACGGTGATCAATGGCCGCAATGACTGGGATGCCCGTGTCCGCGACCGGATATCGAAGCTGCAGCCGGAAGAGATCGGTTATCAGAGGGTGAAAAGCCTGAAGATGAATGGCCGGCCGCAGCAGTTCACGGAGCATGAGACGATCCTGAAGGTCGTACCGGACAAGCCCGTGCTGCCCCGCAGCAAGGTGACGCTTGACATGGTCTTCGAAGCGCAGGTGCCTGTTCAGATCCGTCGCAGTGGGCGTGATAACGCTGAAGGCGTTCGGTTGAGTATGGCGCAGTGGTACCCAAAACTCGCCGAGTACGATTACGAAGGATGGCATCCCACGCCCTATATCGCCCGTGAATTCTATGGTGTATGGGGTGATTTCGAAGTGAATATAAAAATCGACAAGGACTACGTCATCGGTGGAACGGGATACCTGCAGAATCCGCAGGAGATCGGGCATGGATACGAATCGAAGGGCATGGTCGTGAAGCGTCCGGCGGGTGACAAGCTCACCTGGAAGTTCGTTGCACCCAATGTGCATGACTTCGTCTGGGCCGCTGATCCGCAGTACACACATGTCAGCCGCACCGTCCGCGATGGCATGGTCCTGCATGCATTCTACAAGATCAGCGATGAGCACCTGAAGAAGCAATATGCCAATATGTCTCCGATGATGAAGCAACGCATCTCCGAGGCCAGGTTCATCGCCGACTACCGTGCTGAATGGGAGAATGTGCTGAACCTGTCAGAACGCGCACTTCCTTATATCGACAAGCACTTCGGGAAATATCCCTATAAGCAGTACTCTTTCATCCAGGGCGGTGACGGCGGAATGGAATATCCCATGGCCACGCTGCTCAAGGGAGCGGGTGAAGGGGTGACCATTCACGAGTGGATGCACAGCTGGTACCAGATGATCCTTGGCACGAACGAATCGCTGCACTCCTGGATGGATGAGGGCTTTACGAGTTATGCCGAATCACGGGTGGCCAACCACCTGTCTGGTGGAAAGGACAAGTTTCCGCACAAAGGGGCATTCGACAGTTATATCCGCCTTGCAAAAAGTGATTTTAACGAGCC